>JACKAC010000001.1:300000-595000 GCA_020635255.1 Ignavibacteriales bacterium | reverse complement strand
TAAATTATCCTATGCACACTAAACTTTTGTATGCTTTTTAGAATTTTTGACGAGTGAAAAGTCAAAGAACTTGTCTAAAATCGACTGATTTACTTTTTCAGACGAATTACAAATATAATGGAATTTTTTTGATAAGTCAATGGACTAGGTAGGCAATTTTACAGAAATTTACTCCTAAGTACTTTGTGTTGACCTATACTCATAACCTATAAATTTAAGGATTAGTTCCAATACCTAAATTTTTCTAAAATCCTTAAATTTAAGCCAATTTCAAAGTCTTTTCAAAAGACCGTATTTATAACCAATTCAAGTATAAAATTCGTTCCCGGAAAATAAAAAAAAAATTTTATTCCGCTTTTAGTGTCCTGAGCATTAGCTCTTTTGTTGCCTCTACAGGGCTTTCCCCCTCGAATAGTATCTTATTGACTTTCTCTACTATAGGTATTTCCACGTTCTTTTTATGAGCCAGCTCCAGCGCAGACTTAGAGGTACTGACTCCTTCAGCCACCATCTTCATTCCCGACAGTATCTCATCGAGTTTTCTGCCCTTACCTATTTCCACACCAACGTGCCTGTTACGTGAATGCTCCGACGCGCATGTTACTATCAAGTCGCCGATACCGCTTAGCCCGTAAAAAGTATCCTTCTCCGCGCCAAGAGTACGACCCAGTCTCATTATTTCGCTGATACCCCTTGTCATAATGGCGGCTTTAGTATTATCACCAAAACCCGCTCCATCCGATATACCTGCGGCAATAGCTATGACGTTTTTCAACGCGCCGCCTGTCTCTACTCCCACAACATCCCTGCTTGAGTAAACCCTGAAGTATTCATTCGAAAAGATCCTCTGTACGGTCTCCGCAATACCCACATCCCGCGACCCGCATACCACAGCCGTAGGGATCCTCCTTGAAACTTCCTCCGCATGCGAGGGTCCCGAGAGTGCGGCTATATTGTTAGGATTGACTTTCTTAAAAATGTCTTCTACGATCTCATTTACGAGAAGCATAGTACCGATCTCTATGCCCTTGGAAACATTGAGGATGATCCTGTTTCCAAAATCAAAATCTTTTAATGACTCGAATGACCCTCTTATGAACTGCGTCGGCGTGGATATTACTAAAAGTTCTCCGGATTCCGCAGCAGATAATAGATCATTTGTTATATTAATACTTTTGGGAATATTGATTTTTGGAAGGAAATAGAAATTTTCCCTGAACTTTCTCATCGTTTCGGCATAATCGGGATTGTATTCCCATAACGTCACATTATGCCCGTTTTCGTTTAATAGAATAGCAAGCGTTGTGCCCCAGCCACCGGCACCGAGTACAGAGACATTCATTAGAAAGAGAATTTAGGGTTTAAGAGGAGTTTTGATCTTAAACAGCCGTATGAGCCACAGATTTTTGAACTGGTTCTCGTTTCCGTACAGAAGCCGTTTAATATTTGTCCTGTGATTATAAATTATGAATACGGACACCGCTATTGTAAAGAATATGAGTGTATTATACCCGTATATACCCACGTCAAAGAAGTTTTCCCGTATGAACATTATAATAGGCAGAAAGACTGCCGCTATAATGGAACCAAGTGAAACATAGCCCGATGAAATGAGGATAAGTAGAAATACCCCTACAGTAAGAAGAACATCCACCGGCGCCAGAGAAATAAATACACCCAACCCCGTATTGATACCTTTTCCCCCCTTGAAATTCGCAAACACGGAAAATGTATGACCGATAACAGCCGCAGAACCTGCCATTATCTTTATAAGCGTGATATCCTCAAATGGAGTCTGATTTTTGAATGGAAGTACATCGTAGAAGAAAGTAGAAACAATAAGCACAACAACGAGCCCTTTAGCAATATCCAGGATCTGTACAAGCAGTCCCAGAGGCAGTCCCAGCGTCCTGATGGCATTCGTGGAGCCTAGATTACCACTGCCGTAATTTCTTACATCGATACCTTTGAATACCTTCCCTATTATCAGTGCGAAAGGTATCGAACCCACTAAATAACTAGCTATTAATAATACACCTAGTGTCATTTTATTCTTTTTGCCCTCGGTTTATAAAAATCCCACATCAATAAATTTAAACAAAATAAAGCAAAAAAACATTCACCGAATAATTATCTAGTTATTACTTCTTCGATAGCTCAGTCTTCGTCTTTATCACGTTCTTGCCCAGAGCCTCATTGAAAAGAAATACCTGGTCATTTCCCGACACCTTTAGCAGATAGTTCACATTCAGTGAATCACCCTGCTTTAGGAAGTTTAGATCGGTAGAATTACCGCCCCAGGTAACTTTTACTTTATCAGTATACTGTGTTTCAGGACCAAGTACTGTATCCTTAAATGTCTGTGTGTTAAAATCCTGAAGTATATTGAGAACCCCGGCAACAACACCTGAATCAGCAGGAGCACCATCTATATAGTACTTTCCAGTAGAGTCTTTTGTAACAGTATATGACCCTGAAGGAGTTTCATATTGTATCAAATTCACACTCGTAGCCGGTATGGAAGTTATCCTGAGATCTCTCCATGATTCCAGCGTTGGCCTTACGAAATTATTCCTGAGGAAATTCTTCGCGAGATAGATCTCATCCTTATCCGGAACCTTTATATAGGTTTGGTTAGGTGCATCGGGTGTCTTCCCGATATCGAATGATCCAACGAGATTACCGCTCTGGTAAACCGAGACAGTAACCTTAGCTGAGTCGTCCAGTCCGAAATCCTTTTTGTTTTCCGGATTCTTTGAAACTATACTTAATACCTGGTAATTTTTTAGATCGGATAGGACCGCGCCTATGAACTCTTGATTGACCTTGTAGTTTACAGGTTCGACCAGCTCCCAGGTTCCGGCATTGTTTTTCATTGCTATCTTTTTGCCGTCCTGCATGATCTCCAGCCTGTCGACTGCAGCAGAATCGAATTCATATATCTTCGTCGAAATTTTATCGGTCGAAGACCTCTGGTCAGACTTTGTCAGAAAGTATGCTATTAGAACAAGAACAGCTAAAACGCCTGCCAGTATAAATAATCTGTTTTTTTCCATGTTGCTTTAAACGTTATTCGGATTCTTCAGCTTGTAATTTTTTCCTTCTGGATTTTCTTCTATCCCAAATAAAGAAGCCCACCAATAACACCAATACAGGCGGGAATATCAAATTGAAATATCTTACAAATCTCTTTGTATCGTCTGATTCATCCTCTATTGGAGCTTCCGAAAATGCTTTACCCCTGATCTCGGATAGACCTGCGTCATCAGCAAGATATTCGACCATGTTCAGGAAGAATACAAGGTTTCCAATTGTCTGAGCATTGTTTTCATCTATAAAATCCGCGTCACCAACTGCTAATATCCTGCCCGGCTTTTCAGATTGAGACTTATGGACCACATTGAATGTCGCTGAGCCCTCGGATGTATCTTGAGGCTGTGGTTTGTCGTTATAAAAACTTGTAAAAGTACCTTCATACACTGCGCCCATCAAAAGCCCGCTCAATCCGAATAAAGTATCGATGGCTTCCTGTGGGAGGTTATTAAACTGATTCTCATTTAATATATAAAATCCTGTTGCGATGCCAGATTTTTCGGAGCTTTTAAATAACGGAGTAATAGTAAGATTCTTGCCTGCCGCCACCGATGTATCCAGCGAACTTGCGAACTGTAGTATAACTTCGTTCAGCTTCGAGAATGCACCAATATCATGATTTATGTCTGTGATCTTTGGAAAATAGAAATATGGTTGGAGTATATTCATACCCATCTGTGACCTTTGCTGAATGTAACCGCATTGTAGGTCCCTCACAAGGTCATCACTTACCTTTATACCATAGTTAGCAAGCATATCGTCGAGCCCCGTATTCACAGGTTCACCCATAACGATCTGTTGCTGGAAGTTTGGTGCAACCTTATTCATCAAGAATGCAACATTCTTTCCTCTCATTATAAACTGATCGATGAGATACTTCTGAGCCTCTGGGATTTCGGATTTTGGTCCTAAGACTAAAAGTACGTCAACGTCGTCCGGTACCGGCTTATTCAAAGAAAGATCGACTGCCTGTATGTCATACTGTGCCGAAAGCGCCTGGTTTAATCTCTGCATACTTGATAGATCGTACTCTCCGTGTCCGTTTACAAATCCGATCTTTTTCTTTTTCTCTGTTGATATCTGTAAGATACGGCTCGTTATGTCATACTCTAGATTTTCGGGAGACTGCACAAATGGAATGGATTCGGTTTTTCCTTTGTAGAAAAGTACAATACCTACCATACCGTTTACGACTTCCATCTTGCCCTGGTTGGTAACCTGGAATTGAACAGGCTGGATACCGTACCCTTTTGCCTCTTCGATAACCGGTTGATCCGACTCGTTTTCCAGGGAAATATTTATATACTCATAGTTAAGTTTACCGTCTGAAAGTGACCTGTAATCTTCAAGAACGTCCTTTACCTGCCTGCCGAGGTTGTTTACCGGTGGAGGAAGGTTTTCACTGACGTATGCCTTTATGACTATATTGTCATTAAGGTTCTTTATTATATCGTCGCTGACCTGTGATAATGTGTAGGACTTGTTCTTGGTTAGGTCAACCCTTGTGAAGAGTTGGTTTGTAATTATATTTACAACTACAATGATAGCAATAATGATAACGGTCTTTATGATCGCGTCCCTTCTGACGTCGTTCTTTTTAACCGGGGCAGACTCTACTGCATCCTGCTCTTCATTGGTTGTATTCTCTTCGTTTGTATTTTTCTCTTCAGCCATCTGAAATAAAAACTTTTTTAGTTTAAAATATTACCATTTTCTTTTATCGAGGGAGAGCCTTGTCAGTATAAGGAATATTGATATTCCGCTGAAGTAATAGATAAGGTCTCTTGTATCGAGCACTCCCCTCTGTATGCTGGAAAAGTGATAACTTGTGCTGATATATTGTAAAATTGATGCGATCGTTGTCGGCAGATAGTTCAAAACATAGTTCAATAGATAAAGAACGAATATGAATAGAAAACTAAGGATTGCCGCAATTATCTGGTTTTCTGTCAGAGACGATGTAAAGATTCCTATGCTGATATACACACCTGCCATGAGGAATAATCCAACGTATCCCGCAAAGACTGTACCATAATCGACCGGTCCGAGAAACGATAGCGTGATAACATAGACTACCGTTGGGAGCATTGTAAAGAATGTCAATGCCAGTGTAGCAAGGAATTTTCCGATAATTATATCATAATCTGTGATCGGTCTGGTAAGAAGAAGTTCGATAGTACCTATCTTTTTCTCCTCAGCAAAAGACCTCATCGTGATTATAGGAACGAAGATAACAAATATGAACGGGATAACACTGAATACAACCCGCATAGTTATCACTCCGTTCAGGAAAAGCTCATTGGTAAAATACCATCCCGTTATTCCCAGAAAAACCATCATTATAATGTACGCGACAGGAGTGGTAAAATAGGATACCAATTCTTTTCTTGTAATGGTTAGGATATTATGCATACTTCGATTAATTTATGGTTAATTGTCTGAATATATCCTCGAGAGAAGTTTCTTCCTGGTGCAGTTCGAGAATAACGGCGTTTCTTGCGCCCATTTTTTTGAATAATCCCTCTCTAATATCGGATCCCTTTTGCGCTCTTATTTCGAATACTATCTCTTTGTCGTTTTCGGATTTGACTTTGGCTTTCTCCACATAGTGAACGGATTCTATATCTTTGATCAGCTCATCTTTTGAAGGAGCGCCTTCTTTTTTGATTGTCAAAATTACATCGACCTGTCCTTTGAATTTAGCCTGAAGCTGGTCCGGGGTTCCGTCTGCGACTATTTCACCATTGGCTATAATGAGAACCCTGTCGCATGTAGCCTGTACTTCCTGCAATATGTGTGTAGAAAGGATAAGGGTTTTTTCCTTACCAAGCTCTTTGATCAACTTTCTGATCTCGCCGATCTGATTAGGATCGAGACCTGATGTTGGTTCATCAAGGATAAGTACTTCCGGATCATGGATCATCGCCTGAGCAAGTCCAACTCTCTGTCTGTAACCTTTTGACAGCTCTCCAATGTCTTTGTGCATCATTTCTCTTAGACCGCACTTCTTTATAATTCTAGGAAGCGCTTCATCTATCTTCGCCTGTTCCATACCTTCCAGCCTTGCGCAGTATATCAGGTAATCCACAACATTCATATCCAGGTAAAGGGGATTGGATTCCGGGAGATAACCGATCTTTTTCCTTACACCGATCGAATTCTTTTCGGTATCTTCACCGTTCACAGTGATGGTTCCTTCTGTCGGTGTTAGGTAAGTGGTGATCATCTTCATTGTAGTTGACTTCCCGGCTCCATTTGGTCCGAGAAAACCAACGATCTCACCTGTCCTTATTTCAAAGGAAATGTCCTTTACCGCGGCAGTGTCGCCGTAGTATTTTGTTAGATTTTCTACTTTTATTGACATAATTTTTCCAATTAAACCAATAAATTATAAGTATAAATTTTAAGTTGCAAACCAAAATGGATTCAATAAAGCTGACTTTACTTCATGGTAGCATGGGATTAAGGTACAGATTTAATTATATCTTATCGGAATAATTCATTTCATAATACTTGAGATATTCACCGCTCATAACCTTTCTCCACCAATCTTCATTCTCTAAATACCAGTTAATAGTGAGCTTAATGCCCTCTTCAAAATTATGCTCCGGCTTCCAGCCCAGCTCTGTCATTATCTTTGTGGAATCTATGGCATAGCGTCTGTCATGCCCCGGACGGTCTTTTACATAAGTGATCATGTCTTCACCCTTTCCCAGAGTCTTAAGGATAAGCTTAACGATATCTATATTATACCATTCATTATTTCCCCCAACATTATATACCTCACCAAGTCTTCCGTTTTCGAGCACGGTAAGTATCGCGGAACAATGGTCCTCGACGTACAACCAGTCGCGAACATTTTTACCATCACCGTAAACTGGGAGATTCTCACCGTCGATAGCTTTTGCTATCATGAGAGGGATGAGCTTTTCGGGAAATTGATATGGTCCGTAGTTATTCGAACAGCGTGTTATCAGCACCGGGAACTTATGCGTATGGTAATAAGCATTGCATAATAGATCGGCGGATGCCTTACTTGCCGAGTATGGACTGTTTGTTGTGATCGGTGTTTTCTCTATGAATAAAAGATCCTTTCTGTCTTCCGGCAGTGAACCGTAAACTTCGTCTGTCGATACCTGCAGAAATTTTTCAATACCGGCTTTCTTCGAAACATCGAGCAGGACCTGCGTACCGAGAATATTAGTGAGTATGAATTCTTTCGATGAAAGGATACTACGGTCTACATGTGACTCAGCCGCGAAATTTACGATCGTATCTATGCCATTCTCTGTAAGCGCTTTCTTAACTTCATCGACACTGCAGATATCGCCTTTTATAAACTTATAGTTAGGATTGTTCTCAATATCGGAAAGGTTTTCCAGGTTTCCGGCATAGGTCAGCTTGTCATAGTTAAAAACATTATAATCCGTATTTTTGAGGATGTACTTAACAAAGTTGCTTCCAATAAATCCGGCTCCTCCGGTAATAAGAATATTCTTCATCTAAAGTATTATTTAAAAAATAATCCGAAATTAAGACTGAAATCAAAAACCAGCCCGTCGGCTTTTATGCCCTTTGGAGCATCATCTATCTCTTCCCCGTTTTCGCCTGTCCAGCCCGAGTTAACACTGACCAGATACCCCGCGTTTATCTTAGCGTACAAATAGCTTTTTAGAAAAATACCGAGTCCTACTTTTGGGGTCGCAGAATAAAATCTTAATGCCATTGACCGGGAAATGTTTTGTGAGGATGAGGTATTCGTCAACTCGTTCCAGTTATTCGTCCAGCTGGTCGTACTATTCTTATATTGATATATGTCTATAACTAGTTGCCCCGTAGCTATCGTCGTTCCCGCCGTAAATTCAAATGTTTCACTAAGAGGTTTTACATATTCGAGACTGATTCCGCCATAACCTATTTTATAATTTACTCTTTTAGTAAAATTATCCGACGTCACGATCTTCGATTCCGTCGAAAACCCCGTTCCAAGTCCGCCTATCCTGAAGCCATCCAGCTTAGGCACGTCCATATATCCACCCCCGCCGATGGTAAAATAGCCATTCGTACTGATCTCCGGGAGACCTGAATTCCTCAATTGTGTATTAATATCATCCACCTGAGGTATCTGCCAGCCAATCATCGGACCCCCAAATAGTGAGAACTTCCCGAACTGCGAATAACCATTTGAAAAACCAACAAAAATCATTAATAATACAAGACTTACCCTCATTTTTTTGAGCATAGTAGTGGCTTTTTGTTAAAATATAGGCAAGCTATGTAAATTAGAGAATTAATTAAAGTAAGAAAATCGTGATGTGGAATAAGGCGGCTCCGTTGCCCCCAAGTTCATCGGGGCACCCCCGCTTTGCGGGGTCAGCGCCGCCTCCGGCGGCGCGCAACGGAGCCGCCTTTGTTTAATAAGCCAGATTCGCCCCTAACCAGCGCTCGACTTCCTCGACGCACATTCCCTTTCGCTCCGCATACTCCTTAACCTGGTCCAGTTGTATCTTACCGACACCAAAATACCTCGACTCCGGATGCGCGAAATATATCCCGCTCACCGACGCCGCCGGGTACATTGCCAGGCTCTCGGTAAGTTTCACGCCGGCGTTCTTATAGCCGTGAAGAAGTTCGAACAATGTCCGCTTCTCCGTATGATCCGGACACGCAGGGTAGCCCGGCGCCGGGCGGATGCCCTTATATTTTTCTGCGATAAGATCGTCGTTAGTTAAAACCTCGTCCGACGCATATCCCCAAAACTCCTTCCTGACCCGCTCGTGCATCAGTTCGGCAAACGCCTCAGCTAACCTGTCAGCCAGCGCTTTAAGAAGTATGGAATTGTAATCGTCGTGGTCTGCTTTAAACCTCTCCAGATGTTCCTCGATTCCCAGACCTGCCGTTACAACAAAACCGCCGATGTAGTCCCTGATTCCCGTTTCCTTCGGCGCGATGAAATCCGATAAAGAATAATTATATGTTCCCTTCGCTTTCTTGTTTTGCTGGCGAAGAGAGTGGAAGAATGTCCTGCTGGTCCCGTTCAAATATATCTCAATATCGTCCCCTACGGAATTTGCTGGCCACAAACCTATCGCTCCCTTTGCTGTCAGCCATTTTTCGGAAATGATCCTGTCCAGCATCGCATTGGCATCGGAATAAAGGCTCCGCGCTTGTTCTCCGACAGTCGGATCATCTAGTATATCGGGATACTTACCCGATAGCTCCCATGTCCTGAAGAACGGCGTCCAATCAATATATTCTCTAATCTCTTCCAATGAGTAATCATCGAACGATTTCACCCCTGTAAATTTCGGCTCGGTTATTTTCACTTTACTCCAGTCCGCTGTGAACCTGTTAGCCCTCGCATCTTCCAATGACACATATGACTTTGCCGTCTGGTTCTTAATATGGCGTGTCCTCAGATCGTCATATTCAGACTGCACATCTTTTATAAAAGCTCCCTTTTTATCACTCAGCAAACTGCCCACTACGGGAACAGACCTTGAAGCGTCAAGCACATGCACAGTTTGCGATCTCTTATAATTCTGCTCTATCTTAACCGCCGTGTGTATTTTTGATGTAGTCGCTCCGCCGATTAGAAGCGGTATATCGAACTTCTCTCGCTCCATCTCTTTTGCAACGTGAACCATCTCGTCGAGCGACGGCGTTATCAGCCCGCTCAAACCTATTATATCCACGTTCTCCGTCCTTGCCGCTTCAAGTATCTTCTCACTCGGTACCATCACCCCCAGATCGATCACTTCGTAATTATTACAGCCCAGCACTACACCAACGATATTTTTCCCGATGTCATGCACGTCACCCTTTACCGTTGCAAGAAGTATCTTGCCCTTCGACCTGGTAGCCTCATCCTTCTCGTCCTCGAGGTAAGGTAACAAATACGCAACCGCCTTCTTCATTACACGCGCGCTTTTTACGACCTGCGGCAGGAACATTTTCCCCGAACCAAACAAGTCTCCCACAATGTTCATACCATCCATTAGTGGTCCTTCTATCACTTTAATAGGTCTGCCGTACTTTTGACGTGCCTCCTCCGTATCCTCTTCTATATAGTCTGTTATACCTTTCACAAGCGAATGCGACAGACGTTTCTCAACCGGTTCCTTCCGCCAGCTGTCATCCTTTTTCTGTTCCTTACCCTTTCCTTTGACCTTCTCCGCGTATTCTACTAATTGCTCCGTAGCATCGAGCGTCCTGTTTAGGATTACATCCTCGACTCTCTTTAATAGCCCGTTCGGAATATCCTCATATACTTCCAGCATACCCGGATTAACAATTCCCATATCCATCCCGGCATTTACCGCGTGATATAAGAAAGCCGAATGCATCGCTTCACGAACGGGGTTATTCCCTCTGAAAGAGAAAGATAAATTGCTCACCCCACCGCTGACCAGCGCGCCCGGAAGATTTTTCTTTATCCACTTCGTCGCGTTTATATAATCGACAGCGTAATTATTATGCTCCTCTATACCCGTGGCAATTGCAAGAATATTCGGATCGAAGATTATGTCTTCAGGGTGAAAGCCAACCTCTTTAGTAAGTATATCATAAGCTCTCTTACAGATTTCTATTTTCCTCTCGAATGTATCTGCCTGCCCTTTCTCATCGAACGCCATCACTATGACTGCCGCGCCGTACATTTTCACTTTCTCAGCGTATTCCTTGAATTTCTCCTCACCCTCTTTTAGCGAAATAGAATTTACAACACTTTTTCCCTGCGTGCATTTAAGTCCCGCTTCTATCACAGACCACTTGGATGAATCGATCACGATCGGAAGTTTTGCGATATCCGGCTCCGCCCCGACCAGATTCAGGAACCTCGTCATTGACGCTTCGGAATCAAGCATACCTTCGTCCATATTTACGTCGATCATCTGCGCTCCGCCCTCGACCTGGTGTCTTGCTACTGAAAGCGCTTCCTCGAAATCATCTTCTTTGATCAGCCTAAGAAACTTCGCAGAACCCGTTACATTCGTCCTCTCCCCAATGTTCGTAAAGTTACTTCCCTTATATATAGTTAATGGCTCCAGCCCGCTGAATCTCGGTAGCCTTTCGATTACCGGGGGTTTTCTCGGCGGATACTTCTTGGCAATATCAGCTATCGCCTTTATATGTTCCGGCGTAGTACCACAGCACCCGCCTACGATATTTACAAGTCCTTCCTGCAAGAACTCTTCTATGCTTTGAGCCATTGTTTCAGGAGTCTCGTCATATTCTCCAAACTGGTTCGGTAATCCCGCATTTGGATGCGCGCTGACGAAAAGATCCGACTTATCCGATAGCTCCTGCACGTATGTAAAAAGCTGGTCCGCTCCCAGTGCGCAGTTCAGACCGATCGAAAGCAGGTCCATATGACTCATCGAGATCATAAATGCTTCTGTTGTCTGTCCGGAAAGCGTTCGTCCGCTCTTATCGGTGATCGTTCCCGATACCATCACGGGAAGTTTGACATTTTTCTCTTTAAAATATTTCTGGATCGCAACTAACGCTGCTTTAGCGTTAAGCGTATCGAATATCGTCTCAACCAATAAAAGATCCACTCCTCCCTCGACTAACGCGGACACCTCTTCATAATATGACTCGACAAAATCATCGAAAGTAGCTGATCTGAAACCCGGATTATTAACGTCCGGTGAAATGGAAGCTGTCTTATTAGTCGGTCCTACCGAACCCGCGACGAACCGAGGTTTGTCGGGTTCAGCATTAGTAAATTCGTCCGCGACCTCCCTGGCTAGCAATGCCGCCTGGTAGTTTATTTCGTATGCATGGTCTTCCAATCCGTAATCGGCTTGAGAAATACTTGTTGCAGTAAATGTGTTTGTCTCGATAATATCCGCGCCCGCTTTGAAATACTCTGCGTGGATCTCTTTAACTATATGCGGTTGAGTGATCGAGATTAGATCATTGTTCCCTTTTAGAGGCTTTGGATGATCTTTAAATTGCTCGCCCCTGTAATCCTCCTCCGACAGCTTGTAGCGCTGTATCATTGTCCCCATTGCGCCGTCCAGGATAAGGATCCTCTCTTTTAATATTTCTTTTATGTCTTTGCTCATAGATTTATGCCAAAAAAAAATCTCTACCGGCATCAGTAGAGATTTGTATAATAGAAAGTTTTTCTTTTCGATTAACTAAATCCTACTGACTCATCTTTTTTCCGATACGGAAAATAGGAATTGGCACCTTTCCTTTTATTCGGACGGTTGCCAAGGCTTCACAGGGCCTAGTCCCTCCACCTTTCTTAATAAGTCAGATTTATTGAGAACTAAAGTAAAAGCAAATTAATTTAGTTAAATCGAATATGCAACAGAAAAAAATTGGTGCTAAATGTTTAACTAATTAATTGCTTAATCCATTTGCCTTCTCAAAAAGGCAGGTTTCTTGAAATCTTCGTTAAAGTCGAATTCGCTGAAACCCAGATCATCATCGTCATCTGATATTGTATCTTTGATATCTTCCTCACTGAGATCATCGTTAATGTTTATTTTTCTCCTCTTTATTGCGGGTTCGTCATACTGCGCAAGCTCTTCCGGGGTCGGGATCTTTGTTATCTTACCTGTATCCGGGAATATGATATTTTCCTGTACCACCATGTCGGAATCATCATCCTTGCTTTGTGTTGCACCACGGAATCCCGTTGCGATAACCGTAACCATTATCTCGTCACCCATATCTTCGTCATCTACTACACCGAAGATGTATTTTGCGTCCTCACCTGCTTCACCCTGAATAAGATCGTTGATCTTTTCAATCTCGGACATCTTAATGTTTCCGTTACTGCAGATGTTCGTAAGGACACATGCTGATCCTGTAATATCGATTTCTTCTAAAAGCGGGTTTGAAAGAGCATCCTTAGCGGATTTTAAAGCTCTCTCGTCGCCTGAAGCAAGACCGGTACCTATCATTGCATCGCCCATGTCTTTCATTATCGTGCGGACATCGGCAAAGTCTACGTTGATCTCACCTGTCTTTGTAATGATCTGTGAAATTCCTCTCGTTGCATTGTATAAAACTCTGTCAGCCATCTCGAATGCTTCTCTCTTTGTGGTATCCCCTGTTATAAGATCGAATATCTTCTGGTTAGGGATCACGATGAGACTATCGACTTCATCCTTTAAATTCTCGATACCCGAAACTGCCTGCTGAAGCCTTGGTTTACCCTCGAATTTGAACGGGGTCGTTACAATTGCCACCACGAGCGCGTTCATGCTTTTTGCTATGCGCGCAAGTTCGGGAGCACCACCAGTACCGGTACCTCCTCCCATTCCTGCAGTTACAAAAACCATGTCACTGCCCGATAGAGCTCTTTCGATCTCGTCCCTATTCTCTTCGACTGCCTTCTTGCCCGTCTCGAAGTTCATGCCTGCACCGAGACCGTTCGTAAGGTTTTTCCCGATCTGGATTTTAAGATCGGCTTTACTGTTCTCCAATGCCTGGAGATCGGTGTTTACTGCAATGAACTCAACACCCTCTATACCTTTTTGCACCATGGTATTGAGAGCATTTCCGCCGCCGCCGCCTACGCCTACTACGCGGATCTTGGCATTACCTCGTTCGTTGGTAAGTAATCTAATTGCCATTTTTTGTTGCCCTTTCTATTATGTTTGACTTGCTGATTATTTGATTGCTTTTTTTTAACTTATTTAGAGTTCGTCGAACCACTCCTTTATTTTTGAAAATATATTCTTCATGTTGACGTTCTTCTTTTTCCTGTCCACCGATCCGGCTTTCTCGAATACCGGCTTATCGTCGTCATGAAGTGACTTATACCTATAAAGCACCAGCCCTACTCCCGTCGCGAATATCGGACTTTCAACTTCCTTTATTAGTCCGCCCGTAAGCCCCGTCGGAATACCGAGGTTCACGTCCGTTCCCATGATGCCCTCGGCTAATTCCTTCGTGCCCTTTACCAGCGAACCTCCGCCTGTCACTACTACCCCCGCGTGAAGCTCATTCGCTATCATCGAATTTTGTATCTCTATCGCCGCCAGTTCGAATATATCCTGCATCCTTGCTTGTATTATCCTCGCTAGTATGCTCTTCCTGGTCTTCTTCGGAACCTTGCCCTTTATAGCCTCTACCGTGATTATATCATCATTCAATATCTCGCCGACAGTTGCGTACCCGTATTCCCTCTTTATCCTTTCTGCTTCGCTCTCTGCTATGCCGAGCGCTTCCACTATATCGTTCGTTACCAGGTTTCCGGCTATACCGATACCCGCTGTGTATTTCAATACTCCCTTCTTAAACACCGCTATATCAGTTGTACCTCCGCCTATATCTATCATCGCCACACCCACCTTCTTCTCCGTCTCATCCAGCACCGAATATGATGATGCGATTGGCTCCAGCACAATATCATCTATATGCACACCACAGCTCGTCACACATTTCGAGAGATCGTCTATCGATGAGACCAGCCCTGTGATGATGTTCACCTTCGCTTCCAGCCTCACCCCAAACATCCCCACCGGAGTCTCGAATATACCGTCCTTACCATCTATTATATACTCCTGCGGTATAACGTCTATAATCTTTGTATCGCTCGGCAGTTTCATTATCCTTGCCTGCTCGATCAGTCGCTCTATGTCCTCTTCCTGTATCACACGGTCGGGATTGTTTATCCCCACGGTACTGCTCGACTGTATGCACCTTATGTGATGCCCCGCAATACCCACCGTTACGGAATCAATCTCCACACCGGAGTTCAATTCCGCCTCGTCCAGAGCTTTCTGGATCGAATCTATGGTCTTGTGAGGATTTACCACTATCCCCCTGTGAAGCCCATCCGATGGAGCCATTCCTATGCCCAGTATATCCAGCTTATTATCCTTACCTGCACGCGCTACTATCACGCAGATCTTTGTAGTACCTACGTCCAGCCCGACAATTATCTCGTCGTTTGATTTAGATTTTTTCTTTTTGGGACTCATTTTTCTCCCTCTGGGACTCTTCATCCCCTTGAGTTATGATATTTCGTTTATAATTAACCACTACCTGGTTTGAAAATCTCAGATCTACGTACATTATATCCTTCTGGCTCCCCAGTATCTTCTCGCAAAACTCCTGGTATACATCAAGCTTTTCTTTCAGCAGATCCTGATACTCTTTATCCACTATACTCTTACCTTTGATCCTAGGGAAATAAAACGGCACTCCCATTTCATTCGAATAAACTATCACCTTCTCCGAATCCGACATATTCACCTCGGATATCTCATAAAGCACCGACTTCCCCTCTCTCCTCGCATTCGTAATAATGAACGCCGCTATCCGTAGGTCCTCCTCGTCCAGCTTATCCGGGTCAATCTTCGTCGGCTTTACCTTTAACCCACTTATTACGGGCATATCGAACATCTTCTCGTAATTATTGAACGGAAATATCTCCAGCTCGTTATCTATAAGCTTAACCTCACTGCCTGTGTTCAGTACCGCTATCGGATTCTTCTCGATGATCTGTATCTTAAGCTCTGCCGGTGGTTCTTTACTTACGAAGACTTTCTTGATCTCCGGATGCTCAGCTATCCTGTCCTGAATCAGGTCTATATTCAGCTCGTCCACATTTATAGTGCTGTCATCCTTTATCCTTGCCGCCGCGAGTATCTCATTCCTGTCTATCGTGTAATTCCCTTCGACAGTTATCTTCGTAAATACCTCGTCATTCCTCCACTTATTGGCAAGGAACACCGTCGACGCTATCAGCGCCACGACCAGCAGTGCAAGCACCCCTATTTTCTTTATTGACATATTCATGCCGTATGTGCCATTTCGTTTCTCTTTTCCAAAAGACTCACGAATTCATTACAATAATTGGTGATCGTACCCGCTCCCTGGAATATTATATAGTCGCCCTTCTTTATGTTATCATACAGCATTGAGTAGATCTCCTGTTCGTTTTGAATGTAAAATGCTTTCTTTTTTTCTCTTTCTGAAAGATCGTTCAATATCATTTCGCTCGTCACCCCTTCTATCGGAGCTTCCCTTGCAGGGTATATCTTTGCAAGGATGAGTATATCGTTTTTTTTTAGAGCCTCTGCGAACTCCTTGTGAAAATCCCTCGTTCTCGAATACAAATGAGGCTGAAAAACTGTTATTATTCTTTTCGGCTTCATCCTCTTCACTGCGTCCATCGTTGCGTTTATTTCCGTCGGGTGATGCGCGTAGTCATCGAAGACCTTCACCTTTCCGTCGTACTTCAGCTCCAGTCTCCTCTGCACCCCTTTGTACGTTTCCATGCTTTTCTGGAATCCGCCGAACTTTATCCCGGCTATTCTCGCTGCGATGCGGGTGGCTGAAGCGTTTAGTATGTTATGTTCGCCGAAAATATGTAAATGAACTTCCTTCTTTCTTAATAAAAATCTCACACCATCCTTTGAATACTTTATCTGCCGTATCCTGTAATCGTTATCCTTTTCAAGCCCGTAATACATCGCTTCCTTGATACCGCTCATCTCTACAACTCCCCTCATGTTCTCATCGTCTCCGCAGGCAACTATCTTCCCATCCTTTTTCAGATTTTTGCAGAAGTCTGCGAAAGCCTTCTTCATGTCGGCGAAACTGCTGTAAATGTCCGAGTGATCGTATTCCACGTTCGTTATCACTGCTACGTCCGGTTTCAGCCTGTGAAAGCTCCTGTCATACTCATCCGCTTCTACCACTGCGTACTTGCCGTTACCGATCCTGCTCGACGCTCCTTCCAGAAAGCTCACGTTTCCCCCGACAAAAACCGTAGGATCGTAATCGTTATCTAAGAGAACCTTCGCTATCATCGAAGTTGTCGTCGTCTTTCCATGAGTGCCTGCTACTGCTATCAGGTACATCCCGTTAACTATATGACCGAGCATCTCCGCCCTCTTTATCATCTTCATTCCGTATGCCGCCGCCTTCTTAAATTCCGGGTTGTCATCATGTACCGCCGCCGTGTAAACCACAAGGTCTGTGTCCTGGTGCAGGTATTCTCCGGTATGCCCTTCCGATATTTTTGCGCCCAGGCTGTGAAGCCTCGCTGTTATGTCAGTAAGCGTCATGTCACTGCCCGAAACTTCGTAACCCTTTCTCAATAGATACTCCGCTATCCCGCTCATCCCTATTCCGCCAATACCGATCAAATGTATCTTCTTCACGCCATTTAATATTTCTATATCCGGCTGTGACATCTACGCAACGAGCTTTAAGGCTTCATCCGCGATCTTCTCCGCGGCTTGTGGATCGGAGAACTGTCTTATGTTCTCCCTCATTTCATTTAAAAGAACGTCATTCGATAAAGTACTTTGTATCGTCTCAAACAGTTTTTCTTTTAACTCATTTTGTTCCAGTACCAATCCTGCTTTCGCTCTCTCTATTGTTCTTGCGTTTTTTTCTTGATGGTTCTCCGCCGCGAATGGATACGGTATCAAAAGCGCTGCCAAACCAAGTGTCGAAAGCTCCATAATACTGCTGATGCCTGCCCTGCAAACGACGAGGTCCGCAATGCTGTATGCATGCCCTATATGTTCTATGAACTCGTACACCTTTACATCCTGGCTATCGTCATTATATTTCTCATGCAGTCTGTCAAAATCCGTCTTCCCTGTCTGCCAGATAATGTTAATGTTCATTTCTCTCAGCTTATCGATTATATTCTCGACCGCTTCATTGATTCCCTTTGCTCCCTGGCTGCCCCCGAAAATAAACAGGGTTCTTTTCCCGCTGTCCAGTCCGAATAATTCATATGCTTCTTCTTTTGAAACCCTGCTCAGTGAAGCCCTGACCGGATGAGAAAATCTTATTATATTTTCTTTTCTCTTTAAATGAGCGCGCGTTTCTTCAAAATTTATCACTACCCTGCTGACATACTTCGATAGGAACTTCGTTACCTTGCTCGGATATGAGTCACCGCCCTGTATAAGTGTTGGAATACCCATTTTAGACGCCGCGTATATCGCGGGCAGGCTCGAATAACCGCCTGTGCCGATTGCCACGTCGGGACCAAATTCTCTTATTATTTTCCTGCAATCTTTCACTGCCCCTAATATCTTTATCGGTAATGTTATGTTCTTAAAAAAATTCTTTCTGTCTAACCCCTTTATCGTAATTGTCTTTAGTTCAAATCCGTTATCCGGTACTATCTTTTCTTCAATCTTTCCCTTAGCTCCTACAAAAAGTATCCCTGCATTTTCATCCCGCTTCATTATCTCGTCGGCGATCGCTATCGCCGGGTATATGTGCCCTCCGGTTCCTCCGCAGGCAAAAAGTACTTTCATTAAATGTTGAGTACCTCCCCTTCGGGTTCTTCCGCAAACGTCGTCTTCGGCTCATTCCTGAATGAGGAAATGTTCAGCAGTATTCCTATCGCTATCGAATTAATTATCATCGCCGTACCTCCGTAGCTTATAAAAGGCATCGGCACACCCGTCGTCGGAGCGATCCCCGTTGAAACGAACATGTTTATTACGGCATAAGCTGTTATTACCGCCGTTATACCGAAAGAAACATATCTTCCAAAATCGTCCTTTATCTCCTTCGACACTTTAAATCCTCTGAACATTATCACCATGAAAAGCATAAGCACTGCCATAGTTCCTATAAATCCGTATTCTTCACCTATAATAGAGTAAATAAAGTCACCATGCGCTTCCGGCAGGAAGAATTCCCTTTGTAGTGAATTTCCTGGTCCGATTCCGAATAGCCCGCCGTTACCGAATCCTATTATCGCCTGGTACAGCTGGTAATTCGAATCACCGCCCCCGGTATATTCCGCATGCGATGTTATCCTGTCTATAATGTATGCCTTGGAAAGAACGAATATTATTCCGAGCGGTATTAGAGCAACTATCGTGTACATAATGTGCTTCTTCTTCACATTCGAATTAAACAATATCAGTATTCCCGTTCCAAAAATTATCAGCGAAGTCGAGAAGTTAGGCTGTAGCGCCACAAGTCCCGTTACAAGCAATAGATAGAATAATATCGGCAGATATCCTCTGTAAAGCATCCACGCGTAATCTTTCTTTTTAACCAGTAACGCGGATATGTAAATGAGCAGTGTGAACTTTGCCAGGTCCGAAGGTTGAAAGCTGAACGGGCCTATGAATATCCATCTTGCCGCGCCTTTTACACTGCTTTGACCGCCGATAAATATATACAGCAGGAGCAGTATGGAAACTATTATCAACGGCTTTGCCGCGTCCTGTAGATATCTGTAATCTATTTTCGCAAAAAGGAAAATAAAAAAGATCGATACTATAACTCTTAACGCATGCTGTTTGAATAAATACATTGGGTCCGAAAACTCATCCAACGCAAAAGAGGAGCTCGCGCTGTAAACCGCCCCAATGCTGAATATAAGTAGGAATAGTACAGGCAGTAATATCCAGATGTCTATTTTTCCTCTTTCTTCGTTCATTACTATAATGAGTTAACTATTCTTTTAAATTCTCTTCCTCTTTCTTCGAAATTGTTGAACATATCGAAGCTCTTGTATGCCGGTGAAAGCAATACCACATCACCCGGCTGTGCTTCACTATGTGCTTTCGTTACTGCATCCTCAAATGTACCGCTCACATCCGTTAATTCGCCAAAATTCTCCTTCACAAATTCCTTTGAATCTCCTACCGCTATTATTTTTTTAACTCTGTCTTTCACGATACTCTTTATTTCATCGAAGTTTGCGCTTCCGTACCCCCCTAATATCAGTACAATGTTGTTATCGAAGCTCATCAGCGCCATCTTTGTCGATTCCACGTTCGTTGCCTTGGAATCGTTGTAAAACCTTACTCCGTTTAATTCCCTCACAAACTCTATCCTGTGTTCGACACCTTTAAAGGTTCTTAATGTTTCTCTAATTACATCGAAGCTCACTCCAAACTCGATGGCAGAGATTATTCCCGCCATCGAGTTGTAAACATTATGGAGTCCCTTAATGAAAATCTCGTTTGTATTTATTACCGCTTCGTTCATTTCTTTATTATAGTAATAAATTGTTTCTCCTTCTAAATAACACCCTTCATCGCTCTCTCCCTTTATCATTCCAAATCCTGCTTTCCTTGCTCTCAAGTTCCCCAGATTCTTTATAATTTCTGCGTCATCTTCATTGTAAACGAATAGGTCGCTCTCATTCTGGTTCATCGTTATCTTCATCTTGGCATTCATGTAATTTTCTCTCGTCTTATGCCAGTCCAGGTGATCATCTTTAAAATTTAAGAACACTGCCGCTCTCGGCTTAAACTCTTCTATACTGTCCAGCTGGAAACTGCTTACTTCCAGCACCACCACCGAATCCTTTGTTACTTCCGGTATCACCTCCGAAAAAGCCAGCCCGACATTCCCGCAGACTTTCACGTCCTTGCCCGCGTTCTTAAGCATTTCCCCGGTCAGTACTGTTGTCGTCGTCTTACCGTTCGTTCCCGTTATTGCTATTATGGGAGCTTCACAAAACCAGTACCCCGCTTCTATCTCACTCACAACCTTTTTGCCTCTGCTGACAGCACCTGTTATCACTGCGCTGTCCGGCGGTATCCCCGGGCTCTTGATAAAAACATCGTTGTCGAAAACCTTTTCACTGTGTTCGCCTATCTCGTATTCAATTCCTTCCTTTTCCAGCAGTCCCGCATCCAGGTAAGCAAGTTTTTCGGGGGGATTAGAGTCGCTGAGAAAGACTTTCGCGCCTGCCTTTTTAAGAAGCTTCGCGATTCCTATTCCGCTCCTCCCTGCTCCCAAAATTGTAAAAGAACTATTTCTTATCTCGTCTAACTTCAATTTTTTCTATCTCAACTTAAATGTTGCCAGTGTGACTATAGCAAGTATTACGGCAATAATGTAAAACCTCATCACGATCTTCGGCTCCGGTACACCCGTCATTTCGAAATGGTGATGCACAGGTGCCATTTTGAATATCCTTCTCCCCTCGCCGTACTTCTTCTTCGTGTACTTGAAATAATATCTCTGTAATATCACCGTTAGTGCTTCGACGAAGAAGATCCCTCCCAATATCGGCAGGAGGAATTCCTTCTTCACCAGTATACTTAGAGCCCCGACTGCCCCGCCCAGTGCCAACGAACCTGTGTCACCCATAAAGACCTGGGCGGGATAAGCATTAAACCATAAAAACCCAAGAGCAGCGCCGGCTAAAGCAGTGCAAAATACCGAAAGTTCACCGGCACCCTTGAGATAAATGATGTCGAGGTAATCAGCCGTTAGAATGTTCCCTGACACATAAGCAATTATTCCGAGCGTTAGCACCACAATTCCCACCGTCCCCGTTGCTAGTCCATCCAGTCCGTCTGTCAGGTTTACCGCGTTTGACGTCGCTATAATAATGAAGATTATTATAGGTATATAAAAGATCGAGAAATCGAATTCCACACCCTTTAAAAACGGTATCGTCGTTATCGTATTAATACTATCGAACTGAGGCGCGAAATATATCACCAGCGCCATCACCAGCCCCACCAAAAACTGCCCCAGCAGCTTATACTTCGCAACCAGCCCCTTCTTGTAATGCTTGATCACTTTCAAATAATCATCCGTAAATCCCACCACGCCCAGTGAAATAGTCACAAAAAGGATTATCAAAACATAAATGTTGCCCAGGTTTCCCCATAAAAGAACGGGTACCAGCGAGGATATAAGTATTATCAGACCGCCCATCGTCGGTGTACCGGCTTTCGACCAGTGAAATTCCGGCCCGTCTTCCTTCTTCGCTTCACCGATCTGCTTTTTTTGCAGGATCTTTATTATCTTAGGTCCTACAAAAAAACCAATGAGAAGCGCAGTTATCGCCGATAGTGCCGCTCTGAATGTGATGAACTGGAACACATCGAATCCTGGTGGACTGTATGTCGCGTTGATGTATTCCGCCAGATAATAGAGCATTTATCCCCTTTAGTTTATAATGCTGATTAACACGTCTTCCATTTTCATTCCCCTGGATCCCTTTATGTAAACAACATCCCCTTTCCTCAAAACCGCATTCAGCATTTCAGCCATGTCCCCTTTCAGCTCGAAATAAAAATTGTTCTGCACTCCCTTTGCTGACTTGAACGTATTGAAAGACTCTTCCCCGTATGTGTACAAATGCTTAAATCCCATTTTCTTTACCAGCTTCCCGATATCCGAATGCTCTTTCTTACTCGACTTACCCAGCTCCAGCATATCAGCCAGCAATATATACTTATTGCCTTTTCCGTTGTACTCTTTGAGTGTCTCTAATCCCATTTGCACTGAGTTTGGGTTGCTGTTATATGCATCGTTAATAAATATCATTCCTTTGTGTTTTACTACTTCCATTCGCTTTGAACTCGCCGGTTTGAAATTTCCCAGCGCCCTCTTTATTCCCGCAGTAGAAACCCCAAAATATAATCCTACTGCCGCCGCCGCCAGCCCGTTGTAGATCGAATGCTTACCGAATGTCGCTATCTTTACCTCAAAATCCTTTCCCATCCCTTTCACTCTTATCACCGGCTCGAAATCCTTGCTGAACTTTACGAACTTTCCCGTGACATCCGTCTTGTATCCGTAGGAGTAGGTGAACTTTTTCTTCTTTCCCAGTTTCTTAGCGTATTCTCTTATGTACTTATCATCCATGTTCATAAAACAAACGCCGTCTTCTTCTCTCCTCAAGTAATCATAAAGCTCGAACTCTGCTTTTGCTACTCCTCTTTCATTTTTAAAGAACTCTAAATGCTCCTTGCCGATATTTGTTACTAATCCGTAATCAGGTTCGGCTATCTTATTAAGGTACTCTATCTCGCCGAAGTGGTTGCTTCCGACTTCGAGCACCGCGAACTCGTGTTTGGAATTAATTCTCAGGATCGTTAGAGGGAGTCCTATGTGATTGTTAAAATTTCCCTCGGTCTTGAGAACTTTAAATTTAGATGAAAGTACCGCGCTAACCAGATCCTTGGTTGTTGTTTTCCCGTTACTGCCACCTATAGCCAAAAAGGGGGTTTTGAACTTTAATTTGTGGTTGTGGGCTAACTCTCCCAGGGCAGAAATAGTATCGGGCACAGTAACGTAAGGGGTTTTACTTAACGTTTTTTCAAATTGCGCCCGGTTCCTCGAACAAATGACAACAAGATTTACTCCTTTCTTTACTACTTGCTCGAGGTACTTATGGCCGTCGGTACTTTCACCTTTAATCGCAAAGAACGCCTCGCTTTTTTTTATGGTGCGCGAGTCAATACCTACACCGGTGATATTTGTTCTCCTAAAACAAACTCTATTGTATATCTTGCTTCCTTTTAAGCTTAAAAAGTCATCAAGCTTTATCATTTTGCAAGATTTGAATATTTCGCTACCATCTCCTTATCATCGAAATGCGTCTTCACTCCTCTTACTTCCTGGTATGTCTCGTGTCCCTTACCGCAGATCAGTACCAGGTCACCCTTCTTCGAATACTCTATCGCTTTCCTTATCGCTTCTTCCCTGTCTTCATCCACTTCAAAATTTCCTTCCGTCTCCACACCCGAAAGTATTTCGTTAATTATAGCCATTGGTTCTTCGAATCTTGGATTGTCGGAGGTAATAATGGAATAATCCGATAAACTCGTTGCGTATTTTCCCATGACCGGACGCTTCGTCCTGTCCCTGTTGCCTCCGCATCCGAATACCGTTACAACTCTTCCTTCACCCTGCTCTTCCACGATCTCTCTCGCCGCCTCGACAGCGTTCTTTAATGAATCGGAGGTATGAGAATAATCCACCACTGCATATGCTCCGTTTGGAAGCTTTATGCGGGTGAATCTGCCGTCTACATCACGAAAATCGGCAACTGCCTCACGGATGATTTCCATATCTACCCGCAGAGCATTTGCCGTCGCCATTACGGCTAACATGTTCGATACGTTGAACCGTCCTGTTAATCCGCTTTTCATTTTAAACTCTCCCTCTTTTGTTACTGCTTTAAATTCAAGTCCGTCTATTCCCAGCTTTATGTCTTCCGCTCTGTAATCACTCTCTTTATCTATCGAATAAAATATCTTCTTTGCCTTTGTGTCGTCTAGTATTGCTTTCCCGTATTCATCGTCCGCGTTCGAGACCGCGAAACTCTCTTTTCTTAACCCGTCGAATAATATCTTCTTTGCGTTAAAGTAATTCTCCATGTTCGAATGCAGGTCCAGGTGCTCACTGCTCAGGTTCGTGAATATACCTGCCGTAAAATCCAACCCGTAAACTCTCTTTAGCTCCAGTGCTATCGACGAAACCTCCATCACACAATACTTCATCTCGTTATCAGCCATCTCCCTCAGCATTCCGAAGATCTCTATCGAGTCGGGTGTCGTAAGCGTGGACCCCATTTTTTCACCGCCTGCATCGTAACTTATCGTCCCTATCAATCCCGTTTTACTTCCGGCTTTTTCGAGCACCGCTTTCATCAGGTATGTTATCGTTGTCTTGCCGTTTGTTCCGGTTACGCCGATAACTTTTATCCGCTCTGCCGGGTTACCGTAAAACTCCCGGCTCATCTCCGCCATTACTTTCCTGATGTCCTGCGCTTCGTGGATCTTCTTTCTATTGCCGTTTTCCAGTTCCCCCGCGTATTCATTGCCCTCTATCCTCTCGGTTATCACAGCCCCTGCGCCGTTTGCCAGCGCGTCCTTTATGTACTTATTTCCATCATCCTCGTATCCTATTATGGCAAAGAAGATGTATCCTTCTTTTACTTTTCTCGAATCGTACGCCAGACCTTTTACTTCAAAATCATCCCTGATCTCGACAGGTTTCAAAGAACTTTTATCAGATAACTCTGAAAACTTCATCATTCATAAAAATTATTCGTTCTCGCAAAAAAGCGTGACTTCCGTCTTATACAGCTCCTGGGATTCCGGTTTGGGGTCCTGCCCAACCACCTTACCGCTTCCGCTTATGTGCACCCTGAATCCCGCGTTGACCATAGTGTTTATCGCCTTTCTCAAACTCTGATTGGTTACGTCCGGTACTTTATATAGATTTTTTTCTCCGGGCTTCTTCCTGATAACGTGTATCTTTATCTTCTCGCCCGCCTTTAGATTTATTAACGTGTTCGCCGCCGGGAACTGGTCCGCGACTATAAACTCATAACCGGTATTATCGGTCGTCTTCATGTCTGTTACTTCCTTCACCAGCTCATATTGTATTCCCTTCTCGGTCAGAATATCTATAGCATCTTTCTCCCTCAGGTTTACCAGGTTGGGAAGGTACATCTCGTTTTCTGTCAGCGATGCAAATTGATATTCGTCCTGGTTTAGCTTCTCATAGTTTGCGTTTATCAGTTGTGTGCTTGAATAGTCGGACAAACCTTTGTAACCGATTATCCTGGTTGCGATATTTTTGAATATTGGAGCTGATACATGTCCTCCGTAAAACTGCCCTGATTTTGGGTTATCTATTACCACGGCAATGAGTATCACCGGGTTTTCTGATGGGAAGAACCCGACGAATGAAGCGTTGTGCGACGCGCTCGAGTATGAACCGTTCACCAGCCTCTGGGCCGTTCCCGTCTTACCCGATACGTTCACGCCTTCTATCTGGGCAACCTTACCCGTTCCTCTCTGTACCGCGCCGTATAATAGCATGTTTATTTTCTGCGCTGTTAATTGCGAAACGACCTGCCTTACCTGTGTCGGCTTATTCTCGAATACTACCTTTCCGTCGAGCCCCAGCTCCCTCTTAACAATGTAAGGAGCCATCATCATCCCGTTGTTTGCTATCGTTCCGTATGCTGTTGCCAATTGCATCTCGTTTATCATTACCTGGTAGCCTATTGCCATGTATTCCAGCGTCTGTCCCGTAAAATCCACCGGTCTCTTCAAAAGACCTTTGTTCTCACCCGGCAATTCGACACCGGTATAAATACCGATTCCGAAATCCCTGGCGTATTTATAAATTCTTTCCGGTCCCAGCATCCTGGCTGTTTTCATCATACCTACGTTGCTCGACTGCTCCAGTACCTGCTGGAAGGTCATACTGCTCGCTCCGTGTTCATCCTTAACCGTTAAGTCGCCTCCGCCCTGCGTATTTATGATCGTGGATACGTCCACAAGATTTTCTTCTAAAGAGCCGGCCGCCGTGATTAGTTTGAATGTTGACCCCGGCTCATATATATCGGAGAGTACCTTATTCTTCATTCCTACCGTGTCGGCTGAGGTGATGTTGTTTGGGTCGAATGTCGGATACGAACTCATTCCGAGTATCT
This sequence comes from Ignavibacteriales bacterium, assembly GCA_020635255.1. Taxonomy (NCBI): domain Bacteria; kingdom Pseudomonadati; phylum Ignavibacteriota; class Ignavibacteria; order Ignavibacteriales; species Ignavibacteriales bacterium. The sequence continues at coordinate 568,740 of JACKAC010000001.1, read as the reverse complement.
CTCCCGTTTGCGTGGACAGAACAACCACCTTACCGCCGTCTGCCTGGAATTCCTTTACACCCTTTGCCAGTTCCTCTTCGACGATCCTCTGTATGTTGATGTCTATCGTGAGAACTACGTTGTTTCCTTTTACCGGCTCCTTGCGCGGATAGTTCAATGCCGGACGGGTGTTGCCCTTTCCGTCCTTCTGCATTATCATAAATCCGTCCTTACCCGCTAGCTTATCATTGAGCGACAGCTCGATACCCATCTGTCCCCTGTTCTCGTTATTCGTGAATCCGAGTACCTGAGAACCGAGATAACCGTAATTGTAAACTCTTGTCGGCTCATTGAGAACTATCAGTCCGGGATATTCAAGTGTGTCCAGACCGCCTACATTCTCCGGATCTACTTTCCTTTCGAGATAGATAAAGGAAGTGTTCTCCGCCGTTATCTTATCGAGATATTCTTTCCTGTCCTTGTGAAATTTCCCCGCTAGTATGTCAGCCAGCTTATCCGGATCCTCTACCATGTTCGGATCGACCGCAAGGGACACCCTGTAAGAGTTTGACACCAGCAGGTTCATGTTCCTGTCGAATATCAGTCCTCTCGAAGGATACAATACTATCTTTGTTTCGTATTGCTTCTTTGCGGCGATCTTGTATTTCTCCGATTCCATTATCTGGATCACGAATAGCTTTACCACCACCGCCGTAAAGAGCAGGCAGAAGATGATCGCAAAGAAATTTACTCTTCTGTTGTACTTCTGGTTTGGATCTTTTGATATTTTGAAGCTGTCCTTCAAAAAATAGTATTAGTTTGATTCCAGGTCCGATTTTTTTAAGATTATTACTTTTCCCTCGTCTATCACCGAATCCGAATACACCATGTTGAGCCTCTCTTCCGCTACCTGCTTTATCCTCTCAAAACTGCTCAGCTTCTCCACCTCCGTCATCAAAAAATCATTCGTCTGCTTCACGTCGTTTATTTCTCCTTTGAGCTTGTTCGTCTCGACGGACAGGTTGTTCGATGCTATTATGTTATTTATGTAAAAGACTATAAGAATTGCGATGAGGGTCAGTGACAGTAGTGCGTAGAAGACCGATATCTTCACCTTTTGCTTTTCCTCCGCTAGCGACTGCTTCCTTCTCATTTAAAATATCCTCGTTTTTAAAGCCTTTCTCCGGCTCTGAGCTTTGCGCTCCTTGCTCTGGTGTTATGCTTTACTTCCTCGTAACCCGGTGTAACTGCTTTCTTCGTCAATATCTTAAACACCGGCTCCGCTCCCGTAACTTCTGCTTTCTTATACTTTGAAACTTTCTCTCTCTTCGATTTGTCTTTCAGGAAATTCTTTACTATCCTGTCCTCCAGTGAATGGTAAGAGACTGCTACCAGCCTGCCTCCCTGCTCCAGAAGTTCTACCGAATCTTCCAAAACCTGCTCGAGATTTCTCATCTCCGCATTCACTTCTATCCTTAAAGCCTGGAATATCTTCGCCAAAAAATTTGCCCTGTTCTTCTTGTCTATCCTGTATTCATCATCCACTATCCCCACCAGGTCAAACGTCGTCCGAATCTCTTTACTCCTGCGCCTGGTCTCTATCGCTTTCACGAGCCTCCTCGCGTCCCCTATCTCTCCGTACCCCTCGAACACCCTCATCAACTCATCTTCCACGTACCCGTTCACTACCTCTCCCGCGGTTATCTCATCCTCCTTGTACGCCCTCATGTCCAGCGCCGTATCCCTCATAAAACTAAACCCCTCTTCCGCTTCCAGCTGGTAGGATGAAAGCCCCAGGTCCATCACAATCCCCGAAACCTTCTCTATACCTTCCTTGCTTAACAGTTCCTTTAGCTCACCGAAGTTACCGTTGACGAAGACTGTCTTATCTTTAAACCGGGTCAGCTTTTTCTTTGCGTGGGCTATCGCGTTCAGGTCTTTGTCTATGCAGATCACTTTGCTAGCGGGGGAGGTTCTTTCGCAGATCAATTGCGAGTATCCGCCGCCGCCGAGCGTGCAATCCGCTATCACATAATTCTTAAATTCAGGGTTGAGTAGATATTCTATGGCTTCATTTAAAAGAACGGGTGTATGGAATTCATCCTTATACATCCCACCATGCATCCTATGTGGAGGTTCCGCCATTCTTGGCTTCGATTATCTCCGAGACTTTCTCCGCGATCTCTTCATAGGTCTGCGTTTGCGACTTATCATATTCTTCTTTCGTCTTCGGATTCCAGATCTCCATCTTATCCATCAGTCCCAGCATTACTATTTCTTTTTGAAGTCCCGCATATTCCATCAATTGAGGCGGAATTAATATCCTGTTCTGGGAATCAAGTTCGCATTCATTTACATACATAAAAAATTCACGAATGAAATAACGCTGATCCCGGTTAAATGAATTGTATCCGCTGAGAGCATTTTTTACCTTATCCCACTCGTCCTGTGGATAGACGAGCAGACACTTATCCATACCCCTTGTAAGGATAAGCTTATTATCAGCCTCAGGCGTCATGTATTTCCTGAATTTAGCAGGAATCATGAGCCTGGACTTCGCGTCAAGATTGCATATTGCGTGTCCTTGAAACATTAAAAAATGCTTGTTTTAGCGGAAATTTAAGGGAAGGGTCTCCACATCTCCCCACTTTTCCCCACTTAATATACAAAAATAACTAATTTCTTTTAAAAGTCAAACATTATTTCTATGAAATTTATATTTTTAGGTCGGTGGTGAGCTTTGGGAGGAGTACAAAAAAAGCCATCCCATTTTGCAACAGGATGGCTTAAATATGACTAAATTACGTTTTTTATGCTTCTACCTTCTCTTCTTCGGCTTCGACCTCAATTTCTACAGGTTCTGCGCCTGATTCCCTTTCCTTCATTACGATCAGGTCACGGTATTTCTTGAGTCCTGTACCGGCAGGTATAAGCTGTCCGATGATCACGTTTTCCTTCAAGCCCAGCAGATGGTCGACTTTACCCTTGATAGCCGCATCGGTGAGTACCCTGGTGGTCTCCTGGAACGATGCCGCAGAGATAAAGCTGTCCGTGGTGAGTGAAGTCTGAGTGATACCGAGAAGTATCGCGTCTGCTGTTGCAGGCATTGCATCTCTTGTCTTAATCTGTTCTTTGTCCTTTTTCTTAAGTTCTGCCTTGATGTCCTTAGCTTCTTTCTTGGTTAATGTATCGCCTATCTTTACATTGCTTCCGCCTACGTCGGTTACTATAACCTTTCCTTTCAGCTCGTTATTTGCATCGGTGAAGAGATTCTTGTGAACGATATCACCTTCGAGGAATCTCGTATCACCCGGATCGGTTATTTTTACCTTCTGAAGCATCTGCTTCACAATAACTTCGATGTGCTTATCGTTTATCTTCACACCCTGGATCCTATAAACTTCCTGGATCTCATTTACAAGATATTCCTGAACAGATGATACACCCTGTATCTTTAGAATATCTATAGGGTCGAACGCACCGCCTGTCAACGGTTCACCTGATTTAACGATGTCGCCGTCTCTAACAAGGATGTGCTTTCCGATAGGCACTTTATAATCAACTACCTTACTTCCGTCGAGTGAGTGTATTCTCAGCTCCCTGCTTCCCCTGGTCAGTTTACCGATTTCGACCTTACCGTCGATCTCAGCGATCTTTGCAGGATCGTTAGGACTTCTCGCTTCGAATAACTCAGTTACTCTCGGCAGACCACCGGTGATGTCCCTGGTCTTACCGGATTCTCTAGGAATCTTAACAAGGATAGTACCGGCTTTTACTTCGGTGCCGTCATCTACCAGCAGGTTAGCTTTTGCCGGAATGAGGTAAGTACTCAATACCTTGTCATTTCCGTCCACGATCTGGATAGCCGGGCTCTTTGTCTTATCACGGCTCTCGACCACTGTCTTTTGATAGTGTCCTGTCTGCTCGTCTTTGATAAGTTCATACTGCTTGCCCTCTTCCATATCGAGGTATCTTACGCTACCATCGTTTTCCGCAACGATAACAGAGTTGTACGGATCCCATTCGTAAAGCATCTGGTTCTTCTTAACCGCCTGCTTATCCGATACCATCAGGTTAGAACCGTAAGGCACATGATAACGTGTTAATACAGATCCAGAGTCATCAACAATATTTATAACACCGTTCCTGCTGAGAGACATGGATGTCGTACCCACAGCAGATTTATATTCAACTATCCTTAAGTTTTCAAATTTCGTCTTACCTTCAAACTTAGTAGCAACCTGTGACTGAGCGATGATCTTACTTGCAGTACCACCGATGTGGAACGTTCTAAGTGTAAGCTGTGTACCCGGCTCACCGATAGACTGGGCGGCGATAATACCTACTGCCTCGCCAACCTCTACCATCTTACCTGTTGCCAGATTTCTGCCGTAACACTTAGCGCAAACACCACGCTTGGATTCACATGTAAGTACCGATCTTATTTCAACAGATTCTAACGGCGAATCGGAAATTATTTCCGTTTTTTCTTCAGTAATTTCCTCGCCTGCTTTTACAATGATCTCTTTTGTAAGCGGATGAACCACGTCGTGGGTTGCTACCCTTCCGAGTATCCTTTCCGCAAGTGTTTCCTTAATATCTTCACCTTCTTTCAACGCTTCGGTTTCAACACCTCTAATCGTACCGCAATCGACTTCAGAAATGATAGCGTCCTGAGCTACGTCAACAAGCCTTCTTGTCAAGTAACCCGCGTCCGCAGTCTTTAGCGCCGTATCGGCAAGACCTTTTCTCGCTCCGTGAGTCGAGATAAAGTATTCGAGGATCGACAGCCCTTCCTTAAAGTTAGCAAGGATAGGGTTTTCGATGATCTCGCCTGCCTGACCTGTTAACGATTTCTGCGGTTTCTGCATAAGACCCCTCATACCCGCAAGCTGGCTAACCTGATCGGCTGAACCTCTCGCGCCGGAGTCTATCATCATATGAAGAGAGTTAAAGCCCTGTTTCGACCTTGTAAGGTTCGTCATAAGCTCCCTCTTAACTTCATCTCTAACGTGTGTCCAAATATCAATAACCTTGTTATACCTTTCGTTCTCGGAGATAATACCTCTTCTCTTAGACTTTTCGATAACGTCCACCCTCTTCTGGGCTTCGTCGATGATCTCCCACTTGTTATTCGGGATCTCGATGTCGTCGATATTTACGGAAAGTCCGCCGATAGTCGAATATTTAAATCCAATCTCCTTGAGGTCGTCCAGGAACTGCGCAGTTCTCAGGTTTCCGACCGTCTTATATATCATACTGATTATTTCATAGATCTTTTTCTTTCTCAGAAGTTCGTTTATGTACGGCACTCCTTCCGGAACTATCTGATTAAATATCACGCGTCCTACCGTCGTCTCAATTATCTCACCTTTGTTCCTTACTTTTATTGCCGCGTGAAGTCCAACCTGTCTAAGATCGTAAGCGAGCAGTACTTCCTCAGGTGAAGCGAACGTCATACCTTCGCCCTTATCGCCCTTCATTTCTTTCGTTACATAATAACATCCGAGGATCATTTCCTGGTTAGGTACGATACTAGGCGCGCCGTTTGCAGGTGAAAGGATATTGTGAGATGAAAGCATCAAAATACCGGCTTCGAGCTGTGCATCATATGAAAGCGGAACGTGAACTGCCATCTGGTCACCGTCAAAGTCAGCGTTAAACGCAGTACATACGAGCGGGTGAAGTGTGATCGCCTTACCCTCGATCAGCACCGGCTGGAATGCCTGGATACTGAGCCTGTGGAGGGTTGGGGCTCTATTTAGCAATACAGGATGTCCGTCGATAACGTTTTCCAAAATGTCCCATACTTCCGGGGTTCTTCTGTCGATGAGCTTCTTAGCGCTCTTAACAGTCTTGACGTAATCCCTGTCTATTAATCTTCTTATTACGAACGGCTTGAAGAGCTCCAGCGCAATGTCCTTTGGCAGACCGCACTGGTGAAGCTTCAATTCAGGACCTACAACGATAACCGAACGTCCGGAATAGTCAACCCTCTTACCGAGAAGATTCTGTCTGAACCTTCCCTGTTTTCCTTTAAGGATGTCGGAGAGTGACTTAAGCGCCCTATTCTCAGCCTTAACTGCGGTTACTCTTCTAGAGTTATCCAGCAATGCGTCGACCGCTTCCTGAAGCATTCTCTTTTCGTTCCTGAGAATAACTTCCGGAGCTTTGATCTCCATCAGCCTTTTGAGCCTGTTATTCCTGATGATAACCCTTCTGTAAAGGTCATTAAGGTCACTTGTCGCGAACCTTCCGCCTTCCAGCGGTACGAGCGGTCTGAGTTCCGGCGGAATAACCGGTACTACATCCAGCACCATCCATTCGGGTTTATTCGGTCTTTCGTCTTCAGATTTTCTGAATGCTTCAAGTACTCTGAGCCTCTTAATATTCTCGTTCTTCTTCAGAGCTGAAGGGCTGTCCTTCAATTCTTCTCTTAATCTTACGATCTCTTCTTCTATCGGTACGCTTCTGAGCAGTTCCTTAACCGCAACACCGCCCTGATCCGCATAGAACTTCTTAGGATCGTCGTTGGGCAGGTCGAGTTCTTCCTCGCTCATCGAGTCCATCACTTCGTTATATTCTTCCTCGGTAATGAATTCCAATCTCTTGTACTTTGTCTTACCCGGATTTACTACTACGTATGTCTCATAGTAAATTATCTTTTCGAGGTCTTTATTGGAAATACCCAGCAAGTGGCTGATCTTTGAAGGAAGCGACCTGAAGTACCATATGTGAACCACGGGAACGGACAAAGCAATGTGCCCCATTCTTTCCCTTCTTACGCTCTTCATATTTACTTCCACACCGCACCTGTCGCAGACAATACCTTTGTATCTTATGCCTTTGTATTTACCGCAGTGACATTCCCAGTCTTTTACCGGTCCGAATATCTTCTCGCAGAATAAACCGTCCTTGTCCGGTTTGAACGTTCTATAGTTGATCGTTTCCGGCTTTGTCACCTCACCGTATGAACTTGCGGTGATAGATTCGGTCGAAGCAAGGTTTATCGAGACCTTATTAAATCTTTTTGGTTTTCTTTCTTGTTTAATTGCCATGTTGACTCCGGTTTTAAAATTTAGTTTGTTTTTTTCTTTTCCTGATATAATACACCGTTATCATTCGAGATTTATATCGAGACATAATCCCTGCAGTTCCTTCAGCAGTACGTTGAAGGATTCCGGAGTACCCGGTTCGGGCAGGTTGTCCCCTTTAATGATCGATTCATATACCTTGCTTCTTCCCTGAACATCGTCACTTTTAACCGTAAGCATTTCCTGCAATACGTTCGCAGCGCCGTAGCCCTGCAGTGCCCAGCATTCCATCTCTCCAAACCTCTGTCCGCCGAACTGGGCTTTACCTCCCAGTGGCTGTTGAGTGATAAGTGAGTATGGTCCAATCGACCTTGCGTGTATCTTATCATCGACAAGGTGCGAGAGTTTGAGCATATAAATATAACCTATAGTAACCCTCTGGTCGAACTTCTCGCCCGTTCTTCCGTCGAATAGCTCAGTTCTGGAATTGGTAGGAAGACCCGCTGCTTCGAGGTTCTTCTCTATCTCTTCCACTGTAGCTCCGTCGAATATCGGTGTAGCGAATTTCACACCGAGGACGTTTGCCGCCCATCCGAGGGCTGTTTCATACAACTGACCAAGGTTCATCCTCGACGGCACACCAAGCGGATTAAGCAGGATATCTATCGGGGTTCCGTCCGGCATAAACGGCATGTCTTCCACGGGTACTATCTTTGCGACAACACCCTTGTTTCCGTGCCTACCAGCCATCTTATCACCGACCGAGAGCTTCCTCTTTTTCGCTACGTATACCTTTGCCAGCTTAACTACACCCGTTGGCAGTTCGTCACCAAGCGTTACTTTTACTTTTAATCTTTTGTACTTCTCTTCTATCTCGTTAATCTTGTACTTATAGTTCTTATAGATATCCGGAAGCATTTCATTGGATCTCTTATTGGCTACCCATTCGCTGTCGTAATCGAAGTCGTTCAGGTCGTGTGTTTTCTTTTCGAGCATCGTGGTGAAGGTGTCCTTCTTAAAATGCACCCCGCTCCTGATCGCCATGTTACCCTTTGCATCCCTTACACCTGTGGAGTCTTTTCCATTCAGCAGGATACCGAGCTTCTCGGCGAATTTCTCCGTAGCTTCCTTTATCTCTTCTTTTCGGTTTGACTCGTACCTGTCAATTTTCTTCTTTTCTTCTCTCTTGCTCTCGGTATCCCTGGTCTTTCTGGAGAATAGCTTTCTATTGATTACTATACCCTTGAGTCCGGGAGGAGCTTTGAGAGATGCGTCTTTAACGTCGCCGGCTTTATCACCGAATATCGCTCTAAGGAGCTTTTCTTCCGGTGTCGGCTCGGTTTCGCCCTTCGGGGTGACCTTACCGATAAGGATGTCGCCTTCTTTTACTTCAGCACCTATTCTTATAATACCGTTCTCGTCAAGGTCTTTCGTAGCTTCTTCACTTACGTTCGGGATCTCCTTAGTAAGCTCTTCCTCTCCCCTCTTGGTATCTCTTACCTCGAGGCTGAATTCTTCGATGTGAACGGATGTGTAAACGTCTTTGGACACTATCCTTTCGCTGATGATAATAGCATCCTCATAGTTATATCCTCTCCACGGCATGAATGCAACGAGCACGTTCCTTCCGAGCGCCAGCTCGCCATTGTCCGTAGATGAACCGTCAGCAAGAATGTCGCCTTTCTTAACCCTTTGACCTTCAATTACAATCGGTCTCTGGTTAATCGAAGTGTCCTGGTTGGTTCTGAGGAACTTTGTCAGTCTGTATTCTACTCTCTGCGCGTCTTCAAAATTCAGCAGGTTCTCCTCCGAATCTTCTCTTATACTGTATTTAACTATTATCCTGTCAGCCGATACATACTCAACAACACCGTCGGCTTCCGCAGCTATCATCGATCTTGAATCCCTGGCTACAATCTCCTCAAAGCCGGTTCCGACGAACGGTGCCTGCGGTCTGAGCAGAGGAACTGCCTGCCTCTGCATATTGCTTCCCATCAGCGCTCTATTAGCGTCATCATGCTCGAGGAACGGTATCAATGCCGCCGCCGCGCTCACGATCTGGTTGGTCGCAATGTCCATGTATTCCACTTCTTCGTGCCCAAGTGTCGGGAAGTCCCCTCTGAATCTTGCTCTTACCTTTTCGTTCAGGAAGTTACCTTTGTTATCCACCGGCTCATTTGCCTGCGCGATCTTGAAAAGGTCTTCTATTTCCGCCGAAAGGTATTCTATTTCGTTTGTTACTTTTCCGTTTACTACTTTTCTGTACGGAGTCTCGATGAATCCGAGATCATTCACCCTCGCGTGAATACAAAGCGAGGAGATGAGTCCGATGTTAGGACCTTCCGGGGTTTCGATAGGACAGAGACGTCCGTAGTGAGTATAGTGAACGTCACGAACTTCGAAGCCTGCTCTCTCCCTGGACAGACCGCCCGGTCCGAGTGCGCTGATCCTTCTCTTGTGTGTCATTTCGGAGAGAGGATTCGTTTGATCCATGAACTGCGACAGCTGGCTTGTTCCGAAGAATGATGCCAGCGCGCTGGTTATTGGTCTCGCGCTTATCAGTCTCGACGGGGTAAGGCTGTCCTCGTCATGTATGCTCATCTTTTCCCTGATAGTCCTTATCATTCTGGACAGACCAAGTCCGAATTGCTGTGCTAACTGCTCGGCAACCGTCCTTACTCTTCTATTTCCAAGGTGATCAATGTCATCCACAGTCATCTTATTATCGACGAGGTCCCTGATATAGCTGATTATCTCTACTATATCTTCGAGAGTTAATATAGTGATATGCGGGTCGATCTTCAGACCCAGCTTGTAATTTATTTTGTATCTTCCGACGCTTCCGAGATCGTATTTCTTCGGGTTAAAGAACAGCTTTTCGATGTAGCTCTTTGCTGTCTCTGCATCGGTTTCCATCATCATGCGGGATTTCTTTCCGCCGATCTTATCAATCTCCGCGGCTTTTTCTACAAGTATATCGCTTTCTTCGTCATCGCTCATTATAGTATTATAGATGATAATCTCACCGTCGGTAGCATCAGGTTTGAGCACCTTCAGTTCCTTTATCTTCGCGTTCATTATTTCGACCAACTGCTCTTTCGATAAAGCAGTGTTCTCGTGAATTTCGAGATCGTCGCCCGTCTCTTTATTTATAACATTCTCGACAACCACCCTATTCTCATAATCGAGGTAATTGTTGTTGTTAATATTGATCGTCTCGACCAGTCCGAACAGCTCGAGCATCTGAGTTTTTTCGTTAAAGCCCAGAGCCTTTAGCAGTGTAGAGAAGTAGAATTTCTTCTTTCTATCTACGTATGCGTAAAGCAGGTCGTTAATGTCTGTCGTAAATTCCACCCATGAACCTTTGTAAGGAATAACCCTCGCAGAAAACAGCTTCGTACCGTTTGCGTGCGTGGATTCGCCGAATACAACACCCGGCGACCTGTGGAGCTGGCTCACGATAACCCTCTCGGCGCCATTGATGATGAAGCTTCCTCTTTGTGTCATGTAAGGAAGATTTCCGAGATACACGTCCTGTTCCAGAACGTAGTTATACTCTTTCGCGGCGGCGTTTGGTTTTGTCGATAACCTGAGCTTTACTTTGATAGGAACCGAATAGGTCAGTCCCTGCTCCTGGCACTCTATAATAGTGTATGGTGGTTTCTCAACATAATACTCTACGAATTCCAGTATTGCGGTCTCTCTCGAGTCCGTAATAGGAAAGTTGTCTTCGAATACTTTCTGTAATCCGACGGATTTTCTCTTATTCGCGGGAACGTTCTCCTGGAGGAAATCCAAATAGGATTGTACCTGAACGTTTAACAGATCTTCGGGATCACTCGTTATCCTTGACTTTGAAAATGTTAGCCTATCATTCTTATCATTGATGGGAGGCAGTCCCATCTTTACTTCGCTTGTTGGCATGTTTATTCCTCCGATGAAATTAATGAACAATCCCGTTCCCGGTTTTCCGGGACGGGACTATTCATATTATAAAAAGAAATAAATTCAATTTGGATGTTTTGGATATATTTTCTGTTTAGGAAATTTACTTAAGTTCTACCTTTGCGCCTGCAGCTTCTAATTCAGCTTTCAGCTTCTCGGCTTCTTCCTTAGATACATTTTCCTTTACAGGTTTTGGCGCACCTTCAACTAATTGCTTAGCTTCAGTTAATCCAAGACCGGTTGCAGCCTTAACTGCTTTGATAACGTTGATCTTTTGCGCGCCTGCTTCTACGAGCTCAACGGTGAATTCCGTCTTCTCTTCTGCTGCCGCACCTGCGCCACCGTCACCTGCAGGCATCATACCACCCATCATAATAGGAGCTGCTGCTTGCACGTCAAATTTCTCTTCGAGCGCTTTTTTAAGATCCGATGCTTCCGAAAGGGTAAGCTTCGATATCGCGTCTACCAATTCTTCTACTGACATTTTTTATTCCTCTATTAAATTAATAATTTTAAAATTTTTAATTGTTTTGTTTCTTTGCAACTTCTTCGATCACACTGAATAAGTCTCGCATAGTCGAATTTATAGCGCCAACGATACCGGTTATTGGATAATTTATACAATAAATTATGCCGCCAATTAGTTCCTCTTTGGACTGTAAAGACGCTAACTGCTTTAGTTTGTCCGACCCGTAAAATTCGTTCTCGACCATCGCCATCTTAAAGACAGGCCTTTCCTTATCGTCGAAGAACTTTTTCAGGATCTTTGCGGGAGCTATCGGGTCGTCATCCGAAAATGCGATGCTTGTAGGACCTTTTAGAAACTCCGCGAACTTATCCGAAAATTCGGAATACTTATCGGACTCTTTTAAAGCGCGTAAGGCAAGCGTGTTCTTTACTACTCTGTATTTTACGTTAGCTTTGTAGAATTCGTCACGTAACTGTTCTACATCGGCTACCGTCATGCCCGTAAAATCGGTCATGTACAGCGCGCCTGCATTGTCAAACATGTCTTTCAGCTCGTTGGTCAGATCTGCTTTTTGCTGTTTATCCATTTTTACTTTGTTTGTGAAATCAGCGGTACCTGTCGGGAGCGTGAAGCGAGGTTCTGACAAGATACCATATAATTATACTGAGTGCGTAAGCTATTTAATAACCGGTTATTCACCGGCTCACTACATTAGGCAGCCTTTTTACCTGCTGTCTGCGCCGGGTCTATCTGAACTCCCGGTCCCATCGTGGTCGAAACATAAATTGACTTTACATACGTGCCTTTTGCTGCCGCAGGTTTCAGTTTTATGATCGTGCTAATGAATGTCGAAATATTCTCTGCCAGTTTGTCTTCTGCAAATGAAGCCTTTCCGACTGCTGAATGTACGATACCTGCTTTATCAACTCTAAAATCTATTTTACCTGCTTTAACTTCTTTTACTGCCTCGCCCACCTTTGGAGTTACGGTTCCGCTCTTGGGGTTAGGCATAAGACCTCTCGGTCCCAAAACTTTACCGAGCTTTCCAAGCTCTGCCATCGAATCCGGTGTCGCGATAATGACATCGATGTCCGTCCAGCCTTCTTTTATCTTATTCAGATAATCTTCGAATCCCACGTGGTCTGCACCAGCTTCTTTAGCTTCCTCATGCTTGTCTTCTTTTGCGATCACCAGCACCCTGACGCTTTTACCCGTTCCGTTTGGAAGGGATACAGTTCCTCTTACCACCTGGTCCGCGTGTTTTGGGTCCACACCGAGCTTCATCGCTACTTCGACCGATTCGTCGAACTTTGCTTTTGCGGATTTCTTTAATATAGTTACCGCTTCATCGACGGAATACATTTTTTCCGGATCGAATAATTCTTTTACAGCTTTTTGATTCTTTGTGAGTTTCATCTTATATACAGATTAAAATTTTTCTTTTTTATCTCTCAGTTATTTCTCGACTGTGATGCCCATGCTTCGCGCAGTACCTGCGATCATGTTCATTGCGTGCTCAACGTCTCTCGCGTTAAGGTCTTTCATCTTAGTCTCTGCTATCTCGCGGAGATGACCTTCGTTCACTTTTCCTACTTTAGTCTTATTAGGCTCGCCAGAACCTTTTGGAAGACCTGCGGCTCTGAGCAATAATACTGCCGCCGGAGGAGTCTTTGTAATGAATGTGAATGACTTATCGGAGAATACCGTGATAACCACAGGGATAATCAGACCCTGTTTGTCCTGTGTCCTTGCATTAAACTGCTTGCAGAACTCCATACCGTTCACACCTCTCTGACCGAGCGCCGGTCCGACCGGTGGCGCCATTGTTGCCTGTCCTGCAGGTATCTGCAGCTTAATGTAGCCGTCTATCTTTTTTGCCATGAATTATTATATAAAAGTTATGTGTTATTTTTCTTTTTCAATTTGAGTGAACTCCAGCTCTATAGGTGTCTTTCTTCCAAATATGCTCACCATGACCTTTACCTTCATCTTCTCCGTGTTTATCTCCAGCACGTTTCCGCTGAAATTGTTGAACGGTCCGCTGGTAACCTTTACCGGGTCGCCCACATTCAGGTGAAGATCTATCTTCTCGGTTTCCGACTCCTCGCTCAGCAGTGAAGCAATCCTCTTAACTTCATTCTTCTTTAGCGGGATCGGTTCGAGCTTCGTTCCCTGAACACTCTTCGAGCCAACCATGTTGATTATGGACGGCGCCTGTGAAATGAAATTCCTTATCTTGTCGTCCAGCTCTGCCTGAATGAGTATATATCCCGGCAGGAAGTTCTTATACTTTACCTTTTTCTTTCCGCCCTTCACTTCGAACACTTTTTCCAGCGGAATAAGAACGTTCTTTATCCTGTCATCGTAGCCTTCTGTCTTTATCTCGCTGTCGAGGTATGCCTTTACCTTGTTTTCGTGTCCGGAGATTATCCTGACAGCATACCATCTGTATCTCTCGTCATCTATATCGATGACGTTCTCGTCTTTTTTCTCTTTGTCCGATCCTTCGGCGGAGCCTTCCATAGATTCTTCCACTTGCTCGACTTCTTCCTTCTTTTGCTCGTCTTTCTCTTCTTCCGACTCTTCCTCTTCCTGTGAATCCTCCACCTGCTCAGTGGGAGCGGCTTCGTTTCCGGTGTCGGTGTATTCCTCTTCCATCTTTTGCTCGAGTTGTTCCTCTACGCTCTCGCTGTCGTCTCTTTCCTTGTCAATTGCCGCCTGCTCAAATACCTCTTCGTGCTCTTTTTCTTCGCGCTCTGCCTCCTGCATTTCTTCTTTCACTTCTTCCATGAGCGGGTCATTGGACTCTTCCTGTGAATCGTCCTGCTCTACTTCGTTGAGATCTTTCTCGTCAGTTGTCTCTTCGTTTTCTATGTTATCTTTTTCTTCGACCATTAGAATATCACGTTTAATATTTCACTAATTCCCTTATCTATCAGGTAAACAAAAATCGCAAACAATACCATAGTCACAAGCACTATTTTTGTCGAATCGATAAGCTCCTGCTTTTTAGGCCAGGTGACCTTTCTCATTTCTTTGTAAACGTCCGTGAAATAACCTAAGATTTTATCCTTCATATACCGGATTAAAAATTATTAAACTCTAAAACTTCTTTCGCACGGGAGGAGGGACTCGAACCCCCAACCAACGGTTTTGGAGACCGCTACTCTACCAATTGAGCTACACCCGTAAGAATTTTTTCTTTCGAGCTGATGACCGGGATTGAACCGGTGACCTCTTCCTTACCAAGGAAGTGCTCTACCAACTGAGCTACATCAGCAATTGCAATTCCTTTTTTAGAAAAAGAACTTCACTTTCAAAAAACTTTTCTCGAGCGGCGGACGGGACTCGAACCCGCAACCAACAGCTTGGAAGGCTGTGACTCTACCAATTGAGTTACCACCGCAAAAATTTTTCGCAAAAGAAAATAGTATGTCGTGGGTAGGGAAGGATTCGAACCTCCGAAGACATTTGTCGACAGATTTACAGTCTGTTGCGTTTGACCGCTTCGCTACCTACCCGAACGTACTTCACCCTGAAAAAGGGATAAGCATCAAATTACCTATATTTACGATTTAATGCAATACCAAACCAGTGCTTAATTCTTATACAGAACTGTTATTTAGCGTCCTCCAGGTGATGTGATTTGGGGTGGATCAAGGGGTCATTTTCAGAGCAATTTTGCGCTCAAAATGCTGTCCAATCTACTTCGCTGGGACTTCAAATATTCCAGTCTCTGGAGGATGGATTCCCTTTCATACCTGTCCGGGGAAATGTTGGTGAGACCAAGTTCTTCTTTTACAGGGGTATATAGGGGGATGGTCATTTCTTTGCCGTCGGAGGTCTCGATGTCCACGGTCCCGGTCTTTGTTGCGTCTATGCTAACGAATTCTCCCACTTTAAAGCCTAAATCACCCGCTTTTACTGCCAAAAGGGACCCTTTTTCACTCGATTTGGCTAAAAATGTGGAATTATTTAGTTTTTCCTCGATAGTGATGTTTAGTACCGTAGTGGCATCCGATTTCGTATCGGCTTCACCACCATATTTCTTCAGTTCATCCAATTTTTCCTGTATCTCGACCTGTATATTCTCATACTTCATCATAGATGCTGCCTTATCCGAGAGTATCATAATATTGGAATTCAGCTTTTCTCTTTGCTCGGCAATTTTAGAATCGGGGAATTCCTTGATTATGTCCAGAGCCTGCTCCATCATATTTTTGGCTTCGATGTACTTTTTCATCGAGTTAAGCTTTTTTGCAGTGGAAACGTTCTCGCTGAATTCGGATGAAGCAGAGGAGTATATTTTTCTGTAAACGTCGCTGTATGTTTTTGCGCTCCTGTCCTTATCTATTTTTTTGAGGTACCGCATCGCTCCGCGCCAGTCACTCGATGCGAGGCTGTCGGCAAGTATCCCGGAGAAGTAACTTACCTTATCCATGGCTTTATCATAATTCCGCCCGTCACGGTACTTCATGGCGAACCGCTGGTAGGCGGATAATTGCATCTCCATCTCTTTCACATCTTCAGTATTATCTTTTCTTTCTATCTCAGCAAAATCCCTGTCCTCTTTCAGAACTACGAAATAGTACGCAGCGTACGCGATCGCAACAAGTATCAGCACGACAACAAAGCCCGTTATAAAGTTATTTATCTTTCTCCGTTTAATTTCCTGGGGGACCTTTTCCCTGACGGCGGCGATGCGCGCATCATTCATCTTCCTCTCTTCATCATCAAGGAACTGTACCGCATTGGAATAGTATATCTCCGCACTACGGTAATCCCCTTTCGTAAAAGCATTCTCAGCTTCGTTCAGGAGTTTTATCTTCGTATTGATGAGTGACACCGCTTTATTGTAATAGCGCTTTGCTTTAATGCTGTCGCCGTCGCTTTCGATGATGCGTTTGGCTTCGGTGATGGCATCGGCAAACCTTCTCTCGTTGATTAGGTACTCAATATTAACATACATGTCACCGACGCTCGACTCCTGCGTGTAAACTGCCTTTTCATTGCATCCGTAAACAGCACAGCCTTTATTCTCTTTCCAGCAGTCCTTATGGTAAGGCGTTCCGCACCCGGGACAGACCACTGTCTCCGCCTCGTTCTTTATCGGGGACTGGCAGTAACCGCATATTTTCTTATCAACAACCATATTGTATCAGGTAATACCAAGCTTTTTTTAATTTTATGGAGATATAACAAATAATAAAAACGGGTGATGTAACAATCAAGATAATGCGTAGTCGAAAACTTTATAGAGAAGGAAAAAGCCCAGTCCGAAGAGTATTATACCTACGGCAATATTGATCTTATTGAGAGCCCCGGGGCTTATCTTATGGACATTTTTGGATATACTCGTCACAAGAATGTAAAACCACGCGACGGATCCCGCCCATACTCCAAGCCCGTACGCGAGACCGGAGGGGAAATCCGTACCGATTATTTTATAGCCTTTGAGGTAGCTCACTATAAGAAACCATGACGCCGGAAGAGTAATAGATGACACACACATCACACAGCCGGTAATAAAGTTAGCCCATATACGGGAATTGTCATCGGGGGAATGGTTCGCGGAGTTCATAATCTCCTCGAGCTGTTTCTCCCCTTTTTCTATGTCGCGTTTGAATTTGATAACTTCATCGTGAAGGTCCTCGTCGAGGTGCTTTTTCAGGTGTTCCTCCGAGTGTTCATAAAGCCTTTCTTTCTCACGGGCTTTCTCTGAGAGGTGCGTATGCAGGAACTTATCGAGCCTCTGCCTGTTGAGTTCGAGGACTGTGCGAGAGTGCTTTATCTGCTTTTCGAAATCCTCGGCGTTTACGTTCCTGTCGCGGACGGAAGATTCGAGCTTTGTGCGCATTATCTTAAATCCGTAATAAACGACGACAATACAGCCGACGGAAGTAAGAGCAATTTTGAAAATGTGAGTGTTGCTTTCATAGAAAGCGATGACGGAATCGGGGATCAATCCGATAATGAGGGCAAATCCGCCGTAGGATATAAGAATGTAGACCATATCCATAAACCCCGCGCCCGCGCCGATGGCAATGCCATTTTTTCTTTCGCCTTTGAACCCTTTTGCCATGATGGCAAAGTTGGTTGGTCCCATGGGGGGCATCGAAAGCAGAAATCCGGTGATCAAACCGGCTATTAACCCTATGAGCAAAACCCTCTCTTAGATTAGAAAGTATAAATTACTCATTTAACTATTGTTATGCAATTTAGGAATGGAGGGGGAAACTTCGCGTGGTTAGTTCATTGTTATAGAGTCATATAATCCTTAACTTTTTTTATGGACGCAAAGAGACTGATATTTACAGCAATACTGCTCATAGCGCTGAACTTTTCGTTTCAGCCGGCACAGAGCACGCTATTCCAGAGGGAGAGGCATTCGATAGTCCATGTGATAGACGTGAGCGACGATCCCTACATGAGCGGGTTCATCGAGTCTAATAGAAAAGCCATCCAAAGAATTTCAGTTTCGCTAACAGCAATAATTTTAGCCACGGACCTAGCTTATAGTCATTATGATACTTCATAGTCTTTTTAAAAATTAGATATTTTCAAAAGACAACGGTTTAATAAAAAATCCCGCCATTCAAAAGAACAGCGGGATTTCTTTTTCTAGTAAGACCTCCCTTAAGGTCTAACAGACTTCTTAGTTGAGTTTCTTTTTGAAATCTTTCGGATTTATACCAAGGCTGATGATCTTCTGCCTTAGGGTAACCGGGTGGTAATTAATCTCGCGGGCTGTTGCCGTGACATTACCGCGATTGAGCTTGAGGAACTTACTGATAAACTTTTTCTCGAACTGGCGGATTATCTCCTTTTTGTTCTCGTTGAAATCGTTAGTGAGCAGTATGTCACTTTCGTCGCTCTCCCCGTCCGTCATGAACATCTTATCGGGAAGCAGGTCGGCGGTTATCCTTCCTGTCTCGGATAGTATAGTAACACGCTCGGCAGTGTTTTTGAGTTCGCGGATATTTCCGGGCCACTCATAGCTGAGAAGCGCGGACTTTATCTCAGGCGAGATCTCCTTTATCTTCTTATTATTCTTCTTAGCGAACTCATTGACGAACTTAAGGAAATAAAGAATAATATCTTCCGGTCTATCCTGCAATGCAGGGAGATGGAATTCGAAGACGTTAAGTATATAATAAAGGTCTTCCCTGAACTTACCTTCTTTAATCATGTCCTGCAGGTTCTTGCTGGACGCGGCAACTATGCGAGCGTTTGTGGAAACGACCTTATCGTCACCCACTCTTGTAAACTGTTTATTCTGAAGCACGGAGACAAGCTTAAGCTGAAGCTGGGGATCGAGCTCCGAAATATTATCGAGGAATATCGTGCCGTCATCGGCTATCTCGAAGTATCCCTTATGGTCCTCGTGCGCGTCATCGAATGCTCCCTTTACGTGACCAAAGAGCTGTGACTCGAGCACCTGGCTCGGCACAGAGGAACAGCTGACAACAACGAACTGGTTATTCGCTCGCGGGCTGTTTTTGTGAATGAAGCGTCCGAGATATTCTTTGCCTGTTCCGCTCTCACCGGTGACGAGGATCGTCGAATCACTATCGCCGAGCTTTATCGCTTCGTTAAGAATTTTCTTTATATCATTATTCTCGGTGAGATATTCAAACTCCTGCTCTTCCTTTGCTACCTTTTGTCTTAAAAGAGTTACCTCTTTAACAAGAGATATTCTTTCCAGACCGCGTTTTAGCGCAAGCTCGAGCTCGTCTTTATTGACTGGTTTGGTGAGATAATCGAACGCACCGAGTTTAATTGCTTCGACCGCGTCTTTTATAGTACCGTAAGCAGTAATAAGAATTACGATAAGCGCCGGATCGATCTCAAGCGCTTTTTTTGTAAGTTCAAACCCGTTCATTTTAGGCATGCTGAAGTCGGTAAGAACTATATCGAACTTTATCTGCTTTAATCTTTCGAGAGCTTTTTCACCGTTTTCTACGACTACGGCTTCATGCCCGATGTTAGTAACGATCTGCTTAAGGATGACCCTTGAAAGCTGTTCATCGTCTACAATAAGAATTTTTGACATGTTATGATACCCTTGTTCCCGTTTAGTTAAGAATTGTGCATATAAAAAGCCCCGGAACTAACATAAGGGAGAAATATTAGCAGGGATACTAATTTATTCTAATTAAAAATAATTAGCAATACAAATCTACTATAAAAACTATAAATATTGTAAAAAAATAGCCTTAGAGCTAATAATAAAAGGTGAGTAAGCGTGAGAATTCGAAAATCTTGAGTTAAATAGCTTTAATCACTGTGGAAAAAATCTACAACAATATGCTAAATTACTCTAAATTCTTTATTGGTCAGGAATAAAAAAACCCCAATTTAGGGGTATTTAGCAGAGAGAGAGGGATTCCTCCGAAGGAGTCCCTACGGGAGAACCTTGGAGACATTGCTCATATAATTTTCTTTTCCTTAAGCCAGTTGTATCCATCAATACTTTTATAAAATAATTCTCGCTTTGATGCTTCCGATTTAGTTTTAAATTCTTCATAAAATATTATTTCAAAAGGTTTTCTTCCCTTGGTAGACCTAACCTTACCGGAATTATGGTATTTCAATCTTGTCTGAAGATCGGAGGTATGACCATAATAATATTTTCCGTCTTTTAAACTCTTTAATACATAAGAATAATACATAAAAAAACCCCAATTTAGGGGTATTTAGCAGAGAGAGAGGGATTCGAACCCCCGGAGACATTGCTGCCTCAACGGTTTTCAAGACCGCCGCTTTCAACCACTCAGCCATCTCTCTGTTTCGCAAAATCTATATTTAAGAGCAAAAATTCGCTTTCGCGAAAAGAATAATTAAATTACTAAATTAGACGCTGTTCTTCAATACAAATATTCTATTCAGAAGGCAGAACTCTAAACCTTATGTCGTTAATTTCCATATCCATTTCGCCGAGAGAAAATTCACCTACGGATGTGCGTCTTAATTCTTTTAAATAACCGCCAACACCGAGTTCAGCACCGATATCATTTGCAATACTTCTAATGTAAGTACCTTTTGAACATAAGATGCGAAACGCAAGTTCATTCTCGTTAACGCGTTTTAATTCAAACTCCGAAACAGTAACCTTTCTGGGTTCTCGATCAATCTCTTTTCCTTTGCGCGCGAGCTTGTAAAGAGGTTTGCCTTTGTGCTTGAGCGCAGAATGCATAGGCGGTATCTGCATGATCTCGCCGAGAAATTTTTTTCGAACGGCTTCCACATCTTCATCTGTTACATGAGATGCGTCAGTTAGATCATACTCCTCTGTCTCGGTATCGAAGCTCTCGGTTTTTGCTCCGATCTTTATAATGCCTTCGTACTCTTTATTATAATCGATGAAGCCGGAAATCTTTTTCGTCATTTTGCCGGTGCATATAACGAGGAGTCCCGTAGCCATCGGGTCTAGTGTTCCTGAGTGTCCCGCTTTTTTTATGCCAAGCTTTTTTTTAAGAACGTTTAATACGCCGTTGCTGGACCATTCCTTTGGCTTATCGGCAAGAATGATCACATCGCTATACGATTCATCCATTGCTGCAACATCGACACTTCCATCGTCGTCATAATTTACAACAGGGAATATTTTATTCTTTTTCGTCGTCGTCATGGATGTCGTTTAGCAACTTCTGTATCCTGTCGGCATATTCGAATGTGTCGTCGTAATAGAATTTAAGATCGGGTGTATATTTGAGCCGGATGCTTTTTCCCAGCAAATACCTGATGTGGCTTTTTCTGAGGTTCAGCTTTTCGACGCATTTCTCCGGGGGGAGGGTGTTTCCCAGGAATGTTACGTAAACTTTTGCGAGCTTTAGGTCGGGAGACATAATAACATTCGAAATAGTGACCAGCCCCATATTAAGCTCTGCCAGATCTCGTGACATTGCAGTATTCAACTTGTGCTTAATCTCTTCAGCAACTTTATCGGTTCTTATAGACATCGTATGTAAATTAAAATTTTATGCTCCGGAAGTAGTAAGCTTTCTCTTTGTCTCGATCAGTTCGTAGCCTTCGATAATATCACCAACTTTGATGTCGTTGAAATTTTCGAGACCAATACCGCACTCGTAACCGGATTCTACTTCTCTTACGTCGTCCTTGATCCTCTTTAGAGAGGCAATCGTTCCGTCAAAAATAACAAATCCGTCTCTCAAGAGCCTTACCTTTGTATTCCTGGTGATCTTTCCGTCCTGTACATAGCATCCAGCAATATTTCCGATCTTCGGAACCTTGAACACCTCCCTGACCTCGACTGTAGCAGTAACTTTTTCGGAGATCTCCGGTGCAAGCATACCTTCGAGAGCCTGTTTAACTTCTTCAAGAACGTTGTATATAATATTATAAAGTCTTACATCAACTTTATGCTTCTCGGCAAGCTTTCTCGCGTTAAGGTTTGGTCTGACGTTAAATCCGATGATAACCGCATTGGAGGCTTCGGCAAGAAGTATGTCGGATTCAGTGATCTGACCGATAGCTTTATGAATAACATTAACCTTTGTTTCGGAAGTAGTGAGCTTATGCAGTGAATCGGACAGCGCCTCAGCTGAGCCATCGGTATCAGCTTTAAGGATAATATTAAGCTCGACCTGTTTACCCTCCTGAATCTGCCTGGAGATGTCATCGAGAGTAACAAACCTAACCTGTCTGAAATCCTGCTCGCGTTTGAGCTGTTGTCTTTTTAGAGCTATTTCTTTAATATCTCTTTCAGATTCGAGAGCAACGAATGTGTCACCTGCCTGCGGGATACCATCGAAACCGAGTATCTGCACGGCATGGGAAGGACCGGCTTCCTCGATCTTATGTTCACGCTCGTCGAACATTGCCTTTACCCTGCCCGGATAAATACCGGCGATGAAATTGTCACCGATACGAAGTGTACCTTTCTGAACGAGGACGGTAGCAACAGTACCTTTTCCTTTGTCCATTTTGGCTTCGATAACAACACCGCGAGCAAGCCTATCGGGATTTGCCTTAAGTTCAAGAACCTCCGCCTCAACAAGAACTTTTTCTAGGAGTGTATCGAGGTTCTTTCCAAATTTTGCTGATATCTCAACAGACTGATATTTACCGCCCCACTCTTCAACAAGGATTCCTTTATCAGAGAGCTGTTGTTTTATTTTGTCCGGATTTGATTCCGGTTTATCAACTTTGTTTATTGCGACGACGATAGGAACATTTGCGGCGAGAGCGTGATTTATAGCCTCGACCGTCTGGGGCATAACGCTGTCATCTGCGGCAACAACAAGGATAACAATATCCGCCGCCTGACCTCCCCTGGCTCTCATCGCGGTAAACGCTTCGTGACCCGGAGTGTCGAGGAACGTAATGCTCTTTCCATTGTTAAGCTCAACGGTGTATGCACCAATGTGCTGAGTAATACCGCCGGCTTCACCGGCAACGACGTTCGTCTTTCTCACCTGGTCGAGGAGAGAGGTCTTACCGTGATCGACGTGACCCATAACAGTAACGACGGGCGAACGTTCCTTTAATTCATCATCGGAGTCATCGCTATCCTCAAGTACGTCTTCTTCATATTCGCTCTGAAACTCTATTATGTAACCAAACTCTTCAGCAAGAAGCACTATCAAGTCCTTTTCCAATCTCTGGTTAATGGATACCATCATACCGAGATCAAAACACTTCCTGATAATCTCGTTAGGCTCAATATTCATGAGATTAGCAAGTTCAGCAGTAGAAAGGAATTCCGCTACTTTAATAACATTTCTGCGTGATTCGGCAATCTCCTGAGCTTTTTGCTCCTGTTCGAGCCTCTCTTTTTTCTTTCTTCTTCTCGCGATGGTACGGGCGGATGCATTTGCATCTTCTCCAATCTTTGCGAATGTCTCACGGATAGCGTCGTCAATCTCTCTCTGGCTAATATCTTTAGCTCTATGACCTTTCGTGAACTTCTGTTTTTTCTTTCTTTCGAGGGCGTCCTCTGGCTTGAACTTTTTGTCTTTGTCCTTTTTGCCGACAACTTTTTTAAATTCTCCCGGTTTTGCAGGAGTAGATCCACCTGCCTTATCGGACGGCTTTGTTTGATCACCCCTTTGGGGATGCTTTTTCTTTGGGGGCTTTATATCTTTTATAGTAACTCTTTCAAACTTTGCTTTCTTTTTCTTATCCGGTCTGCCATCAGGTCTTTTCTGATCGCCCTTGTCCCTTGGCTTATGATCAGTTCTTTGCTGAACCGGTTTTCTCTGTTCTTCTTTTCTTTCCGGTCTTTCTTTTTCCTGTTTAGTTTCGGGAGCTTTCTTTTCCTGTTCCTTCTGTTCTTTTTTCGCCTTCTCGCGTTCCTGGTAGGCGGCTATTTCCTGTTTTTTTCTTTCCTCTTCTTTCTTTCTGTTCTCTTCTTCGAGTGCTTTTCTTACGCGCTCCTCTTCCTCACGCTTAACCTTTTCTTCTTCTTCCTGTTTAAGCTTTTCTTCAGCCTCATAAATGGCAATATCATTCCTCTGAACAAAGTCCACGACCTTTTTAAGGTGTTTATCCTGCTCCTCTATATCTTTCTTAAAATGTGAATATACCTTTGCCACGATCTCCGGCTCCAACGAGGTATTAATGGAAACGCCGTCCACCCCGATGGTGTCGAGATACTTAATAATATCCTCTTTCGACCTGTTAATCTCTTTAACAAGCGAAATCAGCTTTTTCTTTTTTGCAACCGGTGTCTTTGTATTGACCATTTAAATGAAAAATCCTTGTTTAATTCCTAATAATATAATAAAATAATAAGCAAATCTCAAAAAAACGTGTTTATTCAGTCTCTTCTGAAGTTTCTTTCTTTTGTTCTTCTTCATCTACGCTTTCTTCTTCATCATCTCCGTCTTCACTTTCTTCTTCTTCTTCCTCTTCATCCTCATCTTCTTCATCTTCGCTTTCCGATTCATCTTCGTTTTCCTCTTCGTCGTCTTCGTCGGACTCTTCGGCCTCTTCATCACTTTCTTCTTCCTCTTCATCCCCATCTGATTCGTCTTCTTCACTTTCCTCAGCGTCTTCGTCGGACTCTTCCGCGCTGTCCTCAACCGTTTCGGTTTCTTCGACTTCTTCTTCGGACTCATCACCTGCCTCATTCGCTACTTCATCATCTCCTGTCTCATCAGATTCTTCCTCTTCCTCATCTTCTTCCTCTTTGATAACGTCTATTTGATAACCGGTAAGTCTGGAGGCAAGCTTTATGTTCTGCCCGTTCCTACCAATAATAAGGCTCATCTGGTCATCATCCGCATAGATTTTAGCGACCTTGTTTTCTGTATCAAGATAAATATCCTGGAGCTTAGCAGGTGACAGAGCTCTTGCGATGTAGAGAGCGGGATCATCGGTAAAGTTTATCACGTCGATGTTCTCATTGCTCAGCTCTCTAACTATAGAGTGTATACGCATACCCTTCATACCCACGCACGCACCGACCGCGTCGATCCTATCGTCATTAGAAATAACCGCGATCTTTGCTCTTTCACCCGGAGCGCGTGCAATAGCTTTAATTTCAATGATACCGTCATATATCTCAGGTATTTCGAGTTCAAATAGTTTTACAAGGAACTGGTCGTCTGTACGCGACGCAATAATAAGCGGCGGACCGGACTGTCTTTTTTCAACACTCTTTATAACAGCCCTAACTGTGTCCCCTTTTCTGTAACGCTCTTTCTGAATCTGTTCGGATTTCGGGAAGATTATTTCGTTTCCGTTATGAATAAGCAGTATCGAGGTCGGCTTTATCTGGTAAACCTCGCCGACAATAATCTCACCAACGACATCCTTATATTGATTAAACGTAACTTCCTTTTCGATTTCCCTTATCTTCTGGTTGAGATTCTGTTTAAGATTGAGCACGAGCCTTCTGCCGAAATCATCGATAGGCATTTCCTCTACATAATCATCACCCACATCGAAATCTTCACCCGACTGCTCTTTCGCGCCTGCGGGATCTATTTCTGTATTTGGGTCAACGATCTCTTCTACGACCGTCTTATAGAGGAAAATCTCAATGTTACCCTTTTCCATATTAACAATTACATCAAAATTGGCTTCAGGTCCGTATTTCTTTTCCATCATTTTGCGGAAAGAATCCTTAACCACGCTTTCAAGAATATCCCTATCGATATTCTTTTCTTTAGCCATCATAGAAAAGGCTTCTATTAGATCTGACTTATTCATTACCTGTTTAATTTAAAATTTGATTTTCACTTTAGACTCTTTAACGTCCGTGAATTTAATTTTTACTTCTTCGTTATTTTCGGAGGATAATTTCTTATCCTTCTTTTTACTTTTCTTAATTTCCTTTTCAAGGACCAGAACACCATCATCACCGACATCCCTAAGTACCGCCTCCATCTTCGTACCGTCATTCATCACAATATCGAGCGTCCTTCCGATGTGTTTTTTCATTTGCCATGGAAATCTAAACGGCTTATCAACACCCGGAGAAGATACTATAAGCTTCGATATGAAAGAATTTACGTCTTTACCGGAAAGTGTCTCATTTAAGTCCCGGCTGATCTTTGCCAGGTCATCAAGAGAAACCGGTTCAACACTATCTAAAAAGAGCTCAACGATCCTATTCTTTTTCTCGCCTTTAATGGTTATATCAACGAGTTCGTAGCCTGTGTTGGCGAGACAACTATTTGTAATATCAATTATTTCTGATTCCATTCAGGAAAAAAAAAGTGGGTCAAAGACCCACTCATAAATTAATCATTAAATCATGTAAAACTAGACATTCCAGCTATCAAAAACAAGTAAATTATCAGTACATTAAAATGTCTGTCGCTAAAATTGGAACAAGAAATTGTCATAGCAAGTTTCAGAAAATAGACGTATATAAAAGTATAACTTTAGGGAAGATGAAAACACTACTATTTACACAGGCAATAGTAACGCTTATACTGCTATCGGGATCATTGAACGCGCAGACTCTCTGGAACGTGGACGTGCAGGATGTAGAAGCGGCAAAGTCATGGCAATACGATGAAGGTATTTATATGAATAGTTCAGATGCCTCAGCGGCAGGATTTACGGGTATATCATATATACCTGAAGCAGGGTTTGTATTTTATATAGAGGATGCCACAATAGATGATTATCACAAAGTCTATAACGAGCTGGTAGAGAAATTCGGTACGGAAGATCTTAATAAGGACTATATAGACCCAACCATACCATTCGGGCGAAAAAACATCTCCGCCAAAGTTCACGAAGAATCTATAAACCAGGGTCATACGTATGTTTACCGGGAATGGAATGAGGGCGATACTAAGATAAGGTTTTTCTGGAATCAATACCGATTTTGGGTAGAAGCAGTAAAAGTAAAATAAAAAATACAATTAACTAAGGGAGAAAACAGAATGAAACTTATTAAATATTCATTCGTGGCAGTATTTGCATTACTATTATGCACGGCAGTAAACGGATATTCACAAGACGGAACCTCAGATGAGGGCACAGTGAAGGAAGTTAAGTCCGACGATGGTACGATCAAACAGGAAGATGACAAGCCCGCGCCGGTCGATGACAAAGTAAAATCAGATGACGGCACAGACATAAAGACAGAGATCAAGACCAAGGAACAAGAGATCAAGGAAGAGATGGAGAAAAAAGAAGAAGAGAATTCCCAGGTAAATGGTGAGGAGAAAAAAGAAGACGCAGAGACTAATAACGGAACCATAAGGGAAAAGATAAAAGAGAAAATAAAGGATGAAGAGAATGGCAAGAGTGAATCAAAGGGTAATAAAGATAAAAATAATGATTCACCAGACGACCACGATCAAGGAAAAGGAAACGACAAGAAAATAAATAACAATGATGATGCCCCAACAGACGGGAAATAAATCATCATATATATAAGTCTTTTAAAACCCGGAAAACCCCGGGTTTTTTTATTCCCATATGTAACAAAATACAATAATAGCAAGTAAATAATAGCATGAGCTATAATCTAGATGGAAAAAGAATGAACGTCGTAGAGACGGATCCGGACGGTGTAGTCAATTCGGACACGATATTTGATTTTTCACAGGACGGTGAGACCGTATATGCCGTGTATTGCGGAGGTAAAATAGAGAAGGGCTTTCTTGTTGGGACAGTATCGGGTAGCAAGTTGGAGTTTGCTTACTGCCAAAAACAAACAGACGGGAAAATAGATCAAGGAATATCAGTTTGCGAAGTTTCAACAGGTACAGACGGTGAGTATATTATTATCGAAGAATTTGAGTGGAAGTCGCGTCCGGGAATAAAAGGGAAAAATGTTTTTAAGGAATTGTAACGAAGCTCATAATTTAGTCACGATACAATTACTATGATTATGAGAATATTCCGTTTGATTTGGAATGACCAATGATGTAACTTTATAATACAGACAGACCATTAAGAAATGTTTTTTCTGTATTCCCCCACATCATGATAAACTAAAGCCCGGAGGAGTTTATTTTCCCCGGGCTTTTTAAGTTTTAAATCAACAATCAAACTATTTAATCCCAATGCTCATTTTGAACTCCCCTTTCCATGGATCACCGGACATCTGGTTCTCGCTTACGATGAGCTGCCATTGACCTGCTTCATTGAGGTCATAGGAAATAGTAGGTCCGAAAGGACCGTCACCATCACCATTAGGACTGATGATCTGAGAAAAACGGATATTATTCTGTTCTTTTCCCTCTTTGCTGATAGCTTCGATACTTCCGGTCAGCTTTTGCCCCTTTGAAACATCCATGAAATAGGTAACACCGTTGAATCCGTCGATATTTCCTTTTATTTCAACTTCGGTAGCGCCTTTAGGAAAATTAATCTTATAGCCCCCGGCTATTTTTTCAGTAAGAGGTTTATTATCGGAGGTATTTTCTGTTTTTTCTTCTTTGGCGTCCTGACTTCCGGTATTGTTATCACCGGTGGTATTACCGTTGTCAGTATTTGAAGGCGCTTCATTGCGAGCGGTATCATCCATCTTGCTATTAGGGTCATCTTTTTTATTACCACAGGAGGAAATGCCGAGTGCCAGCATCGCAATGATCACAAATATCGATAAGTTTTTCATTGTAAGGTTATTTGTATTATTTAAGAATATCAAAATTAGGAAATATTTTTTCCGACTCAGGGAGGTCTTCCATACAACCAAACTCACCGAGAGCCATCATTTCATTCCAGATCTGCAGTATATCAGGATCTTTATGTACTGCGTCGATAGATTCCTGAGATTTCCATGCAAATATCTCTACGAGATAGCCATTGGAAGCTCTAACCAAATAATCGTCTTTTTCAGTAATGTAATCTTTTTGCCGAAGTATCTCGATATGCCTATCAAGGATGGGGAGAAGTTCGTCTGTTTTACCCTCTTTGGGTTTATAGACCGCAAAAGCTAAAATGCCCTTCATGATTTTTTATTTAAAAATAATAGAAATGGATTTGAGAAGCAAAAAGCCTGGAACCATCGCGGATGATGACTCCAGGCTTTACTAGACAGGAAAAATGATTATTACTTAATTAAAGTCTATGAACATACTTTCAAAGTTTATGGTGTATGACGAATATTGCCATATAAAATCCCTTCCAAGATTTCCGAAATATTTCGTGTCTCTGCCATGAATAGGTTCTGAGATCAGATTGACCTCATCGAGAGTATAAGATACATTTGCAGTTTTTAGATCCATCTTATCGATTATAAATCCTTTAAAAGTTACAGCACCACCTGCGCCTTCAATTTTTATATCTTCAAGTTCATACTTCCCATCTATCTCCTTTTTATAAAAATTATAATATGGGTAGTACAACATTGTTCTTTTTGCTCCTGTATCAAAAGCAAATGTAAGAGAGTCATTACCATTTATCATCTCAATTGCAGGAGTGAAACCATTAAGCAGGAAGTTATTGTAAGCTTTTGCGCCGGGATTATTCGGAACGAACATTCCATTTTCAGACATCCTAATCTCCCTCATATCCCTGATCACAGGGAATCCGATTATTGCCTCAATGCTGAGCCCGACGGAAAATGTAAGAGCCTCATCCGGGAATACAAGGAAAACCACATTATGGAAAGTTATATTACCTATCTTCACTTCCTCAGCATATCCCATTTCCGAATCAATCTTTGTGCCCGTAACGGAGTTTACCTTAAAGGTACCTTTAAGGATCTTGATACCTACTTTCTCAGCATAGGACCTCATTACCACCGAAAAATTCGCGCCTGTATCAAAGATGAAGTCATTTTCCACACCGTTTATACCAACAGGAATGGTCTTTCCGGCAAAGCTGCTACCAAATTCAAGCTGAGTGTCGCCGTTTATTTCGGAGGATTGCGGAGGAACGTCTTTTAATATCTCCCAAATTGTACCGGTGTTGGAATAATCTTCTTTTTCCTCGGGTTTCAGATCATTACCATATTTAGACATTATGGTCTGGGTAACTTCCATTGCGCGTTTGTAATTCCTCAAATGAACGTAGTTTGTTATCATTGCCCCGTAAATATCTTTTTTCAAAGAATCATGGACAGCATCTGCGTGAGTATTAAGAAGAGTTTCGGCATATTTATTGGAAAGTTCCGGTTTGTTATTAATACTCTGATACAGCGTTTCAAAATACAAAGCCTGCCAGTCCTCAAGTCCGGATCCTGAAGCTTCGAGCATATTCCTGAATCTGAAGAACTCCTCATTCTCATATAAGGAATACAAAGTACTAAACAAGACATCATCACCCGATCTTGCAATAGAATCCTTCATAAGGTTTGACATTGTGAATGACATGATTAAAATAAGAATTATCTTTTGAAAATGGCTCATTATCACTTAAAAATTAAGATTCATAATACCATATAAGATAATAAGACAGGTAAAATATCTATTGTAAAATTCCGTCAGGGAGGAAATTGTCAGAATTGTCTTTCGTATTGAACAGATTTTTGGCGTTCAAGGAATCTAAGGGGGGCGTCACCAAAAATATCCTTAAATGCCTTATTAAAATGAGGCTGGTCAAAGTAACCGAAATCGAAAATGAGTCCTTTATCTGCAAAATCGTTCTTTACCATCTCTGATGCCAGATTAATTATCTTCATTGTTTTTAGGAATTCTCTTGCAGTAAGCCCTGTCTCATTTTTAAATCGTCGCTGGAATTGTCTCTCTCCTATCCCGGTATTCTTTATATATTCCGAGTAATCTATATTCCCCTTAGAGTCGAGAAATTCACGGACTGCTTTATAAATAACCTTGTCAGCGGGTTCGATCTCTTTTTTAAGGATAGCATTCCCGAAATTGCGAATTTGATCATCAAAATTACTTTTTACCGGAAGAAAGTATTCTACTGGATCTATTACATTATCGCAAAGCTCCGACACAGGTAGAAATGAATTTTTAAGGCCAGAACATTTTATTCCGAACAATGGGTATATAAGAGGTGAATAAAGCCTTATACACCTTATAAGAGTTCCGCCCTCTGAAGGAAACAAGGTTTTTTTGGTGAATGCTCCTTTTAAAAAAAGTGAGACTTCGTTGTTGTTTGATCGAATGATAATAGATGGCAAGAAGTCGGACATTAATTTAAACGGTCTTTCAGGCATATCTTCTTTTACGGAAAATTCCCACACCTTTTCTATTATACCTTCAAAATCACTATGAATAGGAAGTTCTCTGTAAATGAAATTCTTATTTTTTTTCATTTCCTTTTAATGGGTAGTGTTATTAAAATTAATATTACTTATTATGACCTTTAATCAAATTCAAAAAACCATGTCTGTGCTTGAAACCACACGTTTAATATTACGCAAATTCAAGCCGGGTGATTCAGAGTTTATTTATAAGCTGGTTAATTCCCCGGGATGGCTGAAATATATAGGCTCGAGGGGAATTTCAGGTCTTGAAGAGGCACAGAAATATATAGAGACACTTTTGATACCACCATACGAAAAGTACGGGTTTGGGCTGTATATGATGGTGAGGAAAGACGATGGTGTGTGTGTCGGTATGTGCGGATTAATAAAACGGGATACTATGGAAGATGTAGATATAGGTTTTGCGGTACTGCCCGAATACGAGGGCAATGGGTACGCAAGCGAGGCGGCCATCGCAACCATGGATCATGCGGACCAATTGGGATTAAAAAAGATCGTGGCTATTACAGTTGAATACAACACCGGGTCGATAAAGATACTCGAGAAACTGGGTATGAAATTCGAGAAAACTATCCGTCTGCCGGATGACCCGGAGGACCTTATGCTATATGTAAAGGAATTGTAAAACCCTTCCAGGTTACCTAAAAAATCTGGGTAAATAAAATCCAAATCAGCTAAATTATCTGAGGTAGTGATCAAATCTAAAACCTTGGAGAAAACAAAAATGGGTAAGATCAACTCAAAAACGGTCGTGTTCATTCACGGCGCCTTTGTCACCAAAAATTCCTGGGGTGAATGGCCCGCCTACTTCGAAAGTAGGGGATATAAATCGGTTGTGCCCGCATGGCCTTTTAAAGACGCATCCCCGGCTGAACTCCGTAAGCGTCAGCCCGACCCGGACGTAGCAAAGCTCAGAATGCAGGACTTAATAGATCATTTTACAAAGATAGTAAGCGAGCAAGAGGAAAAGCCTATTGCAATCGGACATTCATACGGCGGACTTTTGACACAGATCCTTCTTAATAGAGACC
Organism: Ignavibacteriales bacterium; assembly: GCA_020635255.1. Taxonomy (NCBI): domain Bacteria; kingdom Pseudomonadati; phylum Ignavibacteriota; class Ignavibacteria; order Ignavibacteriales; species Ignavibacteriales bacterium. Next base: position 536,670 of record JACKAC010000001.1, on the reverse strand, counting down.
TGGTTGTTGCCGGGGTAGGAATTCATTCAGTTCCTCCTCAGGGTGTAATTCCAACGGCTCTTTCGTTCTATAAAGCCACATGGGGACCGCTTGGATATTTCACCGATGCAAACAAAACTTTTCTATTTACACAGAAGCAATGGAATTTTGCTTTTGCAAACGGTCAATCACCCGAAGATCAGAAAGAATCCTACGAAGAGTATGCTGTACCGGAATCAAAACGTATAAACCGCGACGCAGTTACAAAAACAGCAAAAGTTGATTGGAAAAAACCACATGGACCATTATTGATAACCTCCGGTGATACCGATCAAATATTGCCGGTTTCTATTAGTTACTCTAACTACAAAAAATATAATAAAGAGAACGGTTCTGTCACTGACTATAAGGAATTTAAGGGGAGAAACCATTCGGTGCTCGTTCTGCCCACATGGAAAGAAGATGCCGATTATATAATTGATTGGCTGGAAAGAAATTGATTGTGTAATAAATATTAATTTTTAACAAAGAAGTGTCCTTTCTACATAATTCACTAATGGACACTTTTTTCGGGCTATGTTAAGCAATTGATAACTTATAATTAAGAATTGCTTTCGAAGTACGAATTGGGTAGAAAAGTAGAGATATAAATATAAACTTACGGTTCGGGACAATAATGTCCGATTCATAATCAATTCAAGAGTATGGAAAGAAGCCCTTTAGATTTTATTGTTCCCAAAACAGAATCAACACGCTCCCGGTATAAACCTGGTAAAAACCCTTCCTTTGGACATTTCATAGAAGATTATATAAACGGCAAGATAGATATAAACGGAGATTTTGAAGAGTTCATGGCATGCAGAGGAAATTACTTTGATTATACTTATACACCTCACCACGTAAAATTTTTTGTAACAAGATTTATTCCTGAAGTAGCGATCCATTCGAAGAAACAAGATGAGCGCATTGTACGTGAGCACTATGATAGAGGAAATGACTTCTTCGCATCATTTCTTGGACCACGTATGGTGTATACAAGCGGATTCTGGATGGATCCCAAAACAGAATCGCTGGAAACGGCACAGGACAGAAAGATGGAAATGGTTTGCAGAAAGCTCTTCATGGAACCGGGTAAGAAATATCTTGACATCGGATGCGGCTGGGGAACGCTTGTTACATACGCTTCAAAATATTTTGGGACCGACTCGACTGGTGTAACGATCGCACAGGAAGGACATGACTGGGGAATGAAACAGATAAAGGATCATGGAATCAACAATGACCAGGCTAGGATCCTCCGCAAAGACTACAGGGATATTCCGAAAGGAAAGAAATGGGATTGTATCTCATGTCTCGAGATGGGAGAACACGTGGGAATAAGGAAGTTCAAGGGCTTCATAAAAATGATATACGACATGCTCGAAGACGACGGGAGATTCTATTTACAGCAGGCAGGCTTGAGAGCAAACCCGGGAGCTTTCACGAAAGGAGAACATAAGCAGGACCTTGTCTGGGGATTATTTATGAACGAATATATTTTCAGCGGTGCGGATGCTTCACTTCCATTGAAATTTCTTGTTGATTCCTTGCAGAGCGCAAATTTTGAAGCAGCACATATAGAAAATATTGGCATTCACTACTCTCATACTATACAAAAATGGTATTATAATTGGCTCGGCAATGAGGAATACATAACGGAGCATTACGGCCAGTTCTGGTTTAGACTCTGGCAGTTATTCCTTAAATGGAGTGTAGATATTGGTGCGCAGGGAAGCTCCACCTGCTGGGCGATAACCTCACACAAAAATCTCGACAGTGTAGACAGGAATAAATACATCGAACAGGCTAATATGGGTTTGTGGATGGATCTTAGAGAACCAAGAAAACTTGATAGAATGTTCAGTGAACCTTATTTGGAGCTATTTAAATTGTCCAATACGCAATATCATACTAATGGAAAGCCAAAACAGCACGAAGAATCTATCGTAAAGCAGGATTAGATTCATCTAATTGTATTGTTATAACTTTAGTGAGTATATAAATTAATTCCTTTTTCAGGACAAGAAGGTTTCTTTTTCTCCGATAATGCAATCCATCGTTGGATTTGATATATTGAAAAAGGAGTATCGAAAAGACTACTCCATAAATCTATTTTTAAATCTAACAATTCCTACTTAAGAAGAATCATTTTTTTAATAGAAGAGTAATTGCTGCTAATTAACTTGTAATAATATACCCCACTTGGCAAATTTTCCCCATTAAATTCTAAATTAAAATTACCTGACTTCAAATTTCCTGAGATTAGTGTCGCTATTTCCCTTCCCATTGAGTCATAAATTTTTAGTGAGGTATATCCAGCAGTCGGAATGGTGAATCTAATTCTAGTACTTGGATTAAATGGATTTGGATAGTTTTGGTACAATTCAAAGGACTCCAGTGATAAGTCAGATTCAAGTTTTAAAGAATTTTCATCCGGACCACTTGAACTAACATCACACACTAATGCACAAGGACATAAAGAATCGCACTCTAATCCAGATGCAGAGGTCAATGAAATATAAGATTCGAATTTCAAATTAGGCCCGTATATATTAATAGTATCACAACCGATGTAATCATCACAACAAGCTACGATTTTATATAAACCATTTGCTATTGAACCGACCGTATATACACCTTCTTCTTGGAAAGCACACTCAGTAAACTCTCCACCAATAATTGGACATGTCCAAACTCTTATATTTTTATCGGGTATACTAGATACATAAACCGTTAATTCTGTATGAGCAGGAGATGATACAGTATTAATAGAATTGTCGTTGTTGATTTTTGAACCGGAAGAATTCTCATTTACACTAAATACAAAACCTGAAATAAAGAAAACAACAAAACTAATTTGGATAATTTTGGTTTTCATTGTTTTACAATTAAAGTTTTTAAAATGTTAAGCGCCAGATTAACATTCCCGTTCTGAGTGGAATTGTAGTAGTGTGGTGAATGACTCATTTAAGATTGTTATTTTTTTGTAATTTAACTCCTTTCTTTAATTTTTTAAGTGGATAGTAAAATAACAAAGGAAAAAACACTTATAGACTATCAAAAGATATCACTAATAATAATTTTGTTATTTCTTGCTAAGTTTTAAAAGTTAGCATATACATAATATAGTATTATTTTTTTATATTCCAAATTAATGAGTTCCGAAAAACTGTAATAACTAATAGCACAACCGGTTAAATTTGAATGAATTTGAATGGAGTCTTGGATTGCATGTTATAAGTCAAATATTAATAATATATATTCATTGTTTTAGAAACCTGCAATTCTTATTTTGATAACTTTAATTTGCACCCTTAGCTCAGTTGGTAGAGCAACTGACTCTTAATAATATAATCCCATCCCTTCACTAGAGTATTAACCCATATAAGATAAAAAAGGTTAGCATGTATAGCTAACCCTTTTTATCTTATCGCATACGATTTGCATACGATTTTTCCTTAAATGCAATGAATGTACATTAATCTCCATTTATGATCTAGCTCGGTACATAGCAAATCGGTTGAATTTACGGCACAACACCTACTCGTTCTTCCGTGGAAAAATATTATGCTCACATAAGTTATTCCAATCTGCATTATCACTACCACTCAAGGAAGACATACTATATATGTCATTCTCTTCATAATATTCTCCCCATAAATATCGGCCTTTAAATCTTTTTGCTACCTTTTGAGATTCTTTTTCGGTAAAGGTCATAGCAATCTTTTGGGATGCATTCAAATCCCAAGGTTTTAACACAATACTTTCCTCTCTCGTTCTTCTACTACGTCTTGACGAAACTCGCCTTACCCAGTGTTCGTATGCCTTGGAAAATTCAATACCTTTAAATAATACTCTTCTTTTGATGATATCTCCTATAACATATCCCGTACCAGGTACTTTGATAAAAAGAAACTTATTATACAGAATTAGCTTTTCTGTTAAAATATGAATATTGCTTTTTAATTTAGAAGTAAATGACTTTAAAGCAATTTCGGCCTTTCTTCGGCTCGATAAAATTTTGCCGTTGGTTAAATCAACTAAGAAATGTAAGTTCTCATGGATTGAAATGAAAATTTTGTCAGGATGTGAGTAAGTGAAACTATGTGCCATAAAGGTAACCTCCTCTAAAAGTTTTAATTTTTATTGTTTACTAAAAATCGTAACTTGAATCGCCAAATAACTTACCCTAACGTAAATTAGCAGAAGCTCTCTTGACAGATTAGAGAATTGTTTCATGGATGGTTGACGAATAGTAGGAGTTTACCTTACAATGAAATCAGGTTTATAACTCGCACTTTATGACTAAATATGAGGTGCGAATTATCGGGGGTTCATCAACTTAATCCGATAACTATAAATCCGGGGGTCATCAATCGACCCCCTATTTTAAAAAGAACATTTTCTCAAGATATATAGGATTTATCAGTGCCATCTGAAATTAATGTAAATAGACAGAAATAAAAAGTCAAGTTAATATTGTATATAAAAAAAGGAGAGTTTGATAAATACTCTCCTTTTTACGAAATTCATTGCGGTCAATTAGCCAGCAAACTTTGCCACTTGAGTTTGATCAATTACATCTCCCAATTTTACTAAAACAAGTTTTGAACTTCCTGGTGAATTACTAGGAGCAGTAAATACTGCAAATTTTTCACCCCCTTCAATCTTTGCCTCTTTGCGGGTTTCTTTATTAATGACAAGTTGACCACGATGATCCATTGTAGCCACTGAACTGAACTTCGCGTGATTTTTAGACATTTCATTCTCCTTTCAAAATGATTTGTTAATAAAATTAAGCTGAATAATCCGAACAATTTCACAAATGGAAACGAGGGGAGTTGAACAATAATTCAGATTAATCAGATACAAATGTAAGATTAGTGATTTTCGAAATTTGAATCAATACAAAATATCAGATGTTTAAAATATAAAATTACTAGTTGGGGGTCCCCATAACTCAATAATATTCAGTTCTTTTTACTTTTAGACCTTAATCCATTGAAATTAATTTATTTACTTGATTATTATATATTTTTTTATTATTTAAATTTTAAAAAATCAATGTAATTATAAAAAATGGAACCAAAAGATATAGTGACTATTATTATTTCTTCGTTTTCACTATTTATAAGTATCGGAGTTGCAATAGCCACTTTTAAATGGACTAAAAAATTTAGTACCAGTGATTATCAAGCTAGTCAACAAGTAAAAAAAGATACACTTGAATTATTAGCTACCCTTAGAACAGTAATATTGAAGACAATTTGGTTTAACCAAACTAAGAGTAAAGAAATTAGCATCATGCCTGAAAAAGAAAGAATTAATCTATTTATTAATAGATCAACTGCCATTGCCTATTATGTCTGGTTTGGAACAAAAAGCAACCTGGCAGGTATTGCTACTGAGAAATGGCGAATTTTTTTTCTAAGGATTGTAGAATTAATCAATGCAGAGAATAAATGATGTTTTCATTATAGAAACTGAATGGGTCATAATCGTTGGAATTAGAAATCCGAAATTCGTAATACTCGCAATTAGGGGGACAAAAAAACTTTATTATCAAGATTGGTTAGTAAATTTACGAATTACCCGAAAACTTCATGGAAGAGACATAAAATTTCATAAAGGTTTTTATAAAGCTATTTCAGATTGTTATTCTAAAATTATTGCAAATATTAATAGTTCGGGATTTAATAATGTGCCTATTTATGTAACAGGTCACTCATTAGGTGGTGCTATGTCCGCTATCCTACATTCTGAATTTGCACTAATCAATAAACCAAAATCAATCGTTACACATAGTTGTTATACTTTTGGAATGCCTAGATATGGTAATAAACAAGCAATAGAAAGTTTAGAAAATCCATTTCATATTTTCAGCAGAAATGACGTAGTGCCTACCGTCCCATACAAATGGCTAGGTTATGAGAATAGTCAATATGAGCGTATGCTTGATGGGAATACAATTAGTAAACTGAGTTATAGAAATAATAAGGGTGTATGGGATAACATTTCTTCTCTATTCACACTTACAGCTATCTACGAACATTATATTGAAGTATACGTGAAGCGCATGAGAAAATTAGTTTTTTAAAATAGGTTATCTATATAATATGGAAAAGGAAAATTGTTCTGAAAACATCTTTTTTTTACCTAGGACTAAAGATCCCACAAATTTATATGAGATTCCTACTGCACCCAATAAAAAGGGTATTTTAGTAGAACATCTAGATAATGATTATACTACGGCACCAAATGTAAATGTTCAAGTTGACAAAGTTGTAGTAGCTTATCTACAGAAAGGGCATAAAGCAATTTTTCTAGGAAATGTTTCAATTGGATTAGACGATACTAAGGAAGTGGCTAGAGTTAAGTATGATTATGTTGATATAAATGATATATAAAAGTTATAGTAATTTTAGTGATAGTTACAATTTATGTATGTGTTTCTTTTAAGAAGCGCAGATTCCTGTCACATAAAATTAGTGGATTTTACGCTGATGAACGTGTTATACAGATAAGTTATATTTTATCTTCTCTACAAAAGTCATCGTTAAGGTTTTGCAGACTAACACAGGAAAGAGATTTGAGAAGTGTGCCAGAAACACTAAACTCAGTCCACTGATTGGTCTGCATTTTTATTAAATAAAAGATACGTTTTCAATGGCGTTTTTTATTTATAATAATATATTATATTTCTTGAACTAGTCTTAATAATAAGAAAAAATATACTCATAATATGAAGTTAAATTTTGATAAACATAGAGATGTTTGGGGTCCAATATTTACTTTAAGCTTAAACCAATGGGGAAAAAAAGTATTAAATCCTGCTACAATCTTTACTGAAAATGGACAAATTAAGTTAGAAGAGTTTGGGAGTACCCCGCATGGATTAATATTCAAAAAGAAAAAAAGCCAGTTTACTAAGAAGGGCATAAAGTATTATCCAATGGAAAAGATTCCGGATGATTATGAAAAAGTAAAATATTTTGATTATTGTGCCGAAGAATATGAAATGGCGACACATGAGTATAAATCATACATATTCAAAAAATCTTTCGAGATACTGAAGAAATATTTATCACCAAACATACGATTGCTCGATTGTGCATGTGGCCCTGGATATGAAGCTATAACTATAGCGAAAAGTGTCCCGCAAGATGAAGTTGTATGTGTGGATTTATCTCAAGAGATGATAACCTTAGCTTACAATAATGCAAAAGAACATCATATGACTAATATGACATTCTTTCAAGCCGATGTACAGAATTTACCCTCTGAATTATTTGGAAAGTTTGATATTGTACACTGCCAATTGAGTTGTAGTTATTTTACTAATCTAGATTTATTTGCAAAGAATGTGTATATGGCTTTAGGAAAAAAAGGTTTTATTTTTTTAATTGAACCATTTCCTAATTTTTATAATTCATATAGCATCCACTATGCGAAAGCTGCAAATCCGTTTTTTTTGCGTCTCTACACTAGTAATGAATTAAAAGATACTTTCTTGCGTATTGGGTTTTCAGATTTTTACTGGAAAGAGATATTACCTGGGATTGGGTTAAGCATAATTTCAAAGTAAGGTTCTTATGTATAATGAATCAATAATAAATGAGACATTAGATTATACACGAGATATTGTAATTGAAAAAATACATGAACTCACTATTAAAAAAAGTAAGATTAAGGATGCCTACTCCACTCTATATCAATATTTATTGGATTATCCTTTTAGAAAAGGAAAGGCTTTAAGACCTGCCATTTGTATTAGTGTTGCCCGCGCGGTTGGTGGAATGGCACAATCCGCACTAATTTCAAGTGCTGCACTCGAAATGTATCATAATGCCTTTTTAGTGATTGACGATTGCCAGGACTATAGTGAAAAAAGGCGTGGTAAGGAGACTATGCATAGAATGCTTGATTTACCCAGAGCTATTAATATTGGAAATGCTACAAATGTATTAGCACTTGGATTTTTGCTTGAAAACTTGAAATCAATTGGTGTTTCTAAAGCTTTATATATAATGCATGAAATTGAGCAAATGGCTAGAAAGAGTGTCGAGGGACAAGCAATGGAATTAGATTGGATTGCCAATAACACCTTTAATCTAAAAGATACGGATTATATAATGATGTGTAAATTTAAAACTTGTTATTATACAATTGCTGAACCTTGTCGTATTGGATATATTATTGGAAATAAGTTATGGAATGAAATGGAAGTTAATAAAAGCTTACATATTCTAACTGAATTTGGAATGTCATTAGGTATTGCGTTCCAAATCCAAGACGACCTGCTAAATCTAACTGGGGAAATAGAAAAATACGGAAAGGAAATTGGTGGGGATATTTTCGAGGGAAAAAGAACAATAATGCTTAATCATGTGATCTCTAATTCGGGCATACATTCCAAGTTAATAAAAGATATTCTTAGGAAACCGAGATCTGAAAAAACTGAAAAAGATGTGGAATTTATTTTAAATGAGATGAAACGTTGTGGCAGTATCGAGCATGGTAAAAAACTTGCCCAAAAGTATGCTCATAAGGCTCAGGTATTATTAGATGAAATGACATTTTTAAGATCATCTTCGATACAACCAGAAGAGCAATGGGAATGTGAATTTGCAGATAGACGCTTCATAGCTGAATTGGTCAACTATGTTGTGTATAGAAACCTCTAATTATTAAAATAGATACAACTGTTGATGATCAAATTCATTCCAATTGAACAACCTGCTAAAGAAATTGTGCTTTCTGTTTCTACACAATCAATAATATTATTGAGGATTTCTATAAAAAGTAAGTTTGTAGCCCCAGCTGTAATACAACCCAAGGTTGAGGATTGGATTGACGAGAAAGGAGTTCTGTATCCGATTCATTGCAAAGTCCAGCCTCAGTATCTTTATTTGGCATCGGGCTCAACCTCATCAATGAATTTTAGCATCACTGTACCGGCTATATCTACTAAAAAAAAATCTTTTTATACAACAATTCTTTTTTCAGGTTTCCAGAATTGTTCGGTAAGAGTCAAGATTGCAATCGATAGGGTTTCTAACTCACCAGAAATTATAGAAAAAATTATTCAACTAGATTTGCCTTTATTTAAATCAAATTCAAATAAAAGCATTTATCCTAATAATTCTGAACAAGTCAGTAGAATCTTGTCCAGCCTATCTGGTATTGAAATTATTCCAGCTAAATGGTTGATTTTGGAATTAATTTTTATTCTTTGCGAAAAAGGAATACATGTTGCGGATCAGAAAAAGACAAAAACAGTCATTACTAAATTATGTACAACTAAGTTTTTTAAAAATGGAGTTTTAATAGTGTCAGGATCACAGATTGTCCATTGGATTACTACTAATGCGGGCATTCATAAAGGTATTCGCAACGTGATAGGAAATCAAAGTAACCAAACTATGATATTGGAAACTTGGGAGCGGTGGCTATTAAACTTAGTCGAAAACGACATTGAGGATATTGCATTTGAAAATGAAGTCCAGTTGCATAACAATAAGAATTTTGATGAAATCATTTCCTTTATTGGAAATGAACCCGAACGTTGGTTTTTGTTTTTTCTTTTGGGGTTGATGGAAGTTTCTCCTAGAATAAATGATATTATACATCAGTTGTGTAAGAAAAATTTGAAAAAAAAAGTAAAAGGAACTCCAACTAAACCAAAGACCACAAGCAACGTTTTAAATGAACTGGGTTCAATTCAAAGATGATCGTTGAAAATCAAATTTTATACTTACTTGAGGAATTTAAGATACCATTTAAAGATCCATATTGTCCAAATGATTGGAAAGATTGGTATCACTATATCCTTTACGATCCTAAAACTAAGGTAAGATTTTTATATAATATATGTTTTAATGGAAAACCCGAAACAGGATATATAACAGATACATTTTTTCTAACAGTCCCTAAAGGATTTATTCATGGGAATATTTCTAATCCGAACATAATGGAGACTTATGGATTTGCTCGAAATACAAAATGGGATAAGTTGGATTTAAACCTGTTCCCTTTCCAGTATATTTGCAAAAATATTAATTTTGCTATTCATCATAATGTATCAAAGCTTGACGTAAGCAATAAACAATCTGAAATTGAATTTAAGTTGGTAGGAAAAACCAATTCTGATCCAATTTATATACCTGAGCTAGCTCCTTTTGGTAAAGGATTTATGGGCTGGGGAGTTATTCCTGATTATAAAATGGCTGGAATTATTGGGATTGGAAATAAGAGAATCAGTGTAACGGACCAATGGTATGGGTACCACGATAGGAATTTTGGGAGATTCAATTGGGGTAACATTGGCTGGACGTGGTTTGTAATTAATACTACAGATGCTAAAGGTGCGAGCTGGACTTTTGTATTGCATAGAAGCAATAATAATGATTTTTCAAGAATAGGCTCTCCAATATTGTTTATTTATAATAATAAAACTTTAAATAAAGTATTTTTGGGAGCAACAATAGATATTCAAATTAAATGGTCAACTAGTACTGAACTTCATCCGATCTTACCGGGAGCAATGGCTTCTGTCTTCAGCGATAGAACTATCAAAACGCCATATCAATTAATTGTTAGAGCAAAAGATGAGGTAGACAATATACTTATAGTCATGGATACTGAAACTCAAACAGAATTGATAGTACCTGATAATCAGACAAAAAATTTTACTTTTTTAAAAGAGCTAAGTGGTCATGCCTTAATAAAGCAAAATCTTCGTAAGAAAGCAGAATTATTCGAAAATGCTTTTTTTTATGCAGAATATGTACATTAATAATCAATAGACATGATACAACCAGAAGTCCAATTACATAAAAGAAATAATGCAGATATCCTTATTGAAATGATTTGTAAATTAGTAGACATCATAAAATATGAAAATCAATATGCCTTTGAACTACTATGTAAGGTTACTTCAGGAAAACATACCACTATCGATATTGACAACTGTAAAGTTTATTTAAAGGCAAGAAAAGATGATGATTATATATTAGTTGCGAAGGAAAAAAAAGGTAAAGCAAATACTGAATTTATTTGTTCTTCACTAACGTTAAAAAAAATAATGAATGGTATGATAACTATCGATGGCGCTATTGCTCAAAATGAAATAAACATAAAAGGATCATTTAAAGAATTGAACGAAGTTTATCAATTGATGATTACTTTACTTACAGAAGGACCACTGAATCATAGATTAAGAGAATTATGGGAGGATTTTAATGAAAACTGGAATTGCCAAGAACCGTCACTTAGTTTACAACCTTTAGAAAAACAAAAACCCGTCTTTGATTATTTAATTACCCCAAAATAACTTAATAATTATTTTTTAGAGGAAGTATTATTTTTTGATGAAGAACTTTTTGCTTTAGTAGATGATTTTTTACTCGCAGTTTTGCTTTTCTCAAGAGGAGTAACTTCCAAAACAATATCAAAATAGGTTTTCTCAAATCCTTTTATATTTACGTGAGATCTATAGATTCCTGGAAGCACATTTTTGGGCACTGAAATTTCAGCTTCAATTTTCTTGGGATTATCCCTATTTATGATAAATGAACTCGGTTTAAAAGAGATTTTTGTATTAAATGAAGATTTGTTAACTTCATTAACAAACTTAGAATTTTCTATCACACATTGTATATCTTTTTCCTCATTATTTGTAATTAATACAGAAATAGTTGTTTTTCCGCCAGCCGGCGCAGTTGTTGGAACTTCAAATGCCGGTATATCAGCGGAGCTAGTATTTGGATTATAATTTACCTTCCCATTTGGAGTGTAGATTGCTTCATTAATATTTTTACTAAATGTGACAAAGACTTTAATAAGATTAGTTGTATTTTTGACGCTTAGATCTACAATTGATTTTATAGTATCTGAAATTAGTTTTTGTTGAATGATTGAAAAATCCTGTTGCTTAAAATCTATCTTCCCAATATTTCCAAGAAACTTTGTAGTTTCGGAAATTATCTCAGTATTTGCCCTCGAGACTTCCTCAAATAAGGTTTCTAATTCTTTAGAAATAAAATTTGTTTCATTATACATATTAATTTACCCTTTTTTTATTGGTGAGTCACAATAAAAGTGCGATTGCCAACCTTGAAAATGTGTAGTCAATCTTTTTTCGCTCCAAGGTTTTGACTCAGGAATATTTGAATAGGGTAATACATTTAAGTGAAGGCAAACATTTTGATTTATATCCTTTTCTCTAATTACAATATTTGTATTATAGGTGTGTCCCGTCTCAAATTTTACTAAGTCAATTGAGACAAAAATCATTTCTGACTCACCTGGTTGGAGGGTCACTTCTGATCTGTTTAAGGCTGGTTGGCTTGGAGCAGTATTTCCTGTATCATCTTTTAAAGTTCTAACTCCTACTCTATAATGTTTGTTAACTTTTTGAACATTTTTTATTTTGAATGGAACAACAATTCTTTCTCCTTTGTATGCATTACGGGTAATTGCCGCTAAGCACTGAGGTGGGCACTCATGCTTAGGGGGACAACAAGAGCAATCATCATTTCGATGAAAATTCAGAAGATTTGGAAACTCCTCAATTATTTCATTCGAAGTACCTTTAATTGCATTTAAAGATTTTTCATTGAAATCCATTATAAAATTAAATGTTGAACGAGACAAATCAGATGCTAGAGAAAATAAACCTTCAAAGCTATTTTTAGTGCTTTCCATTTTGAAAAAAATTAATGTAGTTATTGAATAAATTTATAATTCAACATTTGATCAATAAATCGAACTCTTCCTTTGATACAACCATTTATTTTACAATCCTTGGGAATGGAAAATGTAATATTAATTTTAAGTTCTTGCCCAGGTTCAATCACTTTACCTGCTTCCGCTAAGGAAACGCCAATAAACATAGAATTATGATTACGAACATTTTTAATCGCATCATCTACTAATGAAGAGAACCCTTCGTCAGCTTTTTCTTCTAATGCCAGAGAAAGACTTTTACAAAGGAAATCAATATCAAAAGCCAAGCTTTTATTTAGGGTTGGTAGAGTAAATGGAATATTTCCATCGTTAAAAATTGTACAAGTTTGTGTAAATGTTTTGCCTGCAGAAAAACCCTGGAATAAAAAACTTGAAGGTTCAACCTTATAATTCAAATATTTTTCAACTTTAATAATTATTTTTTTCTTGGTTGTTTCTAGATCAATAAAAGTTTCATATTCTCCAGGTAAGGTTTGGGATGGTAATGGCAAATGTATGTTTAAATCTTTTTTTACCCCGGGGCGGATAGAACGGTTTAAGACTATTTTATCTAACTGTAATCCTTTTTTTACATCAGTACTATTGCTGAGGGGAACTTCCTTAATGAATAAGATTTCATCTTGCTCATTAGATATCATCATATTTCCGTTCATATAAGGGGGTATTCCAGATATTGTTATAACATCATTTTCAATGCGAAGATTATCTTTTAAATTATTTGAAATTACTTTCCTCATTCGGCTTCTTTATATTTCACTTCTTTATTATCACCAGGGAAGGGAGTAGTATCAACCTCACAACACGTAACTTCGCATCGTTCATGTGAATTAGGAACATAGGGCTCAGTAATTGCTTGAGCTTCTCCACCAAGACAAATTGAAAACAATTCATGTCCCAAAAATTTGAAACATGCTTGTTGATACATGGGAAGATGCAGTCTGACTTTCATCATATCTTTAATGTCCTGTACCGTAAACCTAGGCAAATTCATTAATTCCATTGAAAAGGCCACAGGATTGTTGGGGTCACCTTTGATAAAAGCTGATACCGGTTTTTTCTCGTCACCTAAGATCAATACAGAAACAGGTTTATTGATATCACCTGTCATACTGGTATTAAGGTTTAACGTTCCATTAACGTTCGCATTTATGTCAGCATTTGCATCAACAACAGCATCAATCTCTGAATCTGTTCGTAATTTAATGTCTTTCAGGATATCTTTTAAATCGGAGAGGTCGGGTAAGCTTCCCATTTTTTTCTTTTTTTAAAATTAATTAAGTTAAATTAAAATAGCAACTAAAATTTCAAATAAATAACTTATTATTTTATTACTAATACGAAGATTCTTCAATCAATTTATCAAGCTCTTTTTGCATAATTGTAGTGATATGATCATAACATTCATTCACATATTCTCTCTCAGATGAGAGGTTTTTTTGCCCTTTCTTGGGTTTAGGTAACTCAATCGGTTTACAAATTCTAATATAGATTTTTGTTGGCCAAGGAATATTTGGCATAGGACCAATTCCTACTCCCCACGGTGAACCAAGAAAGATTGGTGCAACTTCCGGTTCTATTCCGAAAGGCCAGGGCATCCCCATTTTATGGAGTTCTTTTAATAAAGGTAGTATATCACCTAAAACTATTAAGGTATGATGAGCGCCTACAGAAATTACTGGTATAATAGGTACATCTTCTTTTAAAGCAAGTTTTATAAATCCTTTATGACCGTTAAAAAAAATTTTATTCCATAAATGAAAAGGACGAAACACGTCTTTTCCACCACCGGGGTATACAAGCACTGATGCTCCCCTCTTAAATGCTTTATTGGCAACTATAGGATGTGCAACTATTGCTCCAAATTTTTCTAACGATTCTGCTACTGATGGCATAAATTTCCAAACCATTTTGTGCATTAATCCATATAATTCACGTTCTACTCCAAAATGGGAAAACCAATCATACATGAACATACCAAGATCGGGAGAACCTAAGCCACCATTGTGAGAGCCTGCTAGTAAAACTTTCCCATTAGGTATGTTTTCCCAGCCATCACTTTTAACACAAAAATAGTATTTATACTGCAATTCAAGAAGAGGCAGGATCTTCTTAATAATATTTGGATCTCGTTTATTTAAAGACCAACCAGGTCCAGTTTTTGATTCTTGCATTGAATGCCTTTAGTAAATTATCCACAGTGAATATTTTCATAATGTTCTTTTTCAGGTGGCCAAACACTTTTGATTTCAGAAATTGAGTTTTTTAACCGTTTATTCGCAATAATTAATCCAATAGACTTTCCTATTATAGAAAAACCTAGAAATGAAACTAAAATTATAACAATTGCATTTATTATAGAAATGTGAGATTCAATGTACTTATAGATAATAAATCCAAATCCTAATATTAGGCCTACTACTAAGCCCTTGGCTCCTTCGCTACACCCACAGGAATAATAGTTTTTGTTTAATAAGTTTTCAAAGAATTCTACTTTAGGATTGTTCAACATATTTCCACCTAATCGAATCTTTCCAATTGATTGATTGCGCTTCAAAGGGAATACAGAAAGGTTGTTTAATTGCGATGGATGACTAATTAAGTATTCCTTCTCCATAATTATTTTTTTTAAAAATAAGTAACATGCTTTGATGCTCTAATAGCTAAAGCTTGAATATTATTAATTCTTGGGTTGACTCTATCAGGCGGTATAGTTGAAAAGGGATTGCATTGATCTTGTGTTGCCATCATATTCGAATTATCATTATTAACGCAAGAATGTGGAAGCATACATGCGTGCCCTACTTCGTGTCCTAATGTGCGAGGACTTGAATACGGGAAAATAAAACTGCCTTCAATGGTTGCATAATCCGTAAAAGCAATGTGACAGCCTATAGCATCGGGGATGTTTCGAATTATAAAACAAGTTACTGGTGCACCATAACCTAATATTCTTCTCCAAGATCCAAAAAAACATAAAATGCTCGACTTTAATTGGAAGGAAGATGTAGGTGTTCCAAATGCAGAATTAAATGAATCGCAACGAACATCCAAAATATCCGAGTCACTACTATTAGAGTCTAATATAATCCAGTCATCAGAAACTGTCTCTGCTTCAGAAAAACCGCTGAAATACTGAAATGGTTTCGATGGTATTACTCTGACATTACAATCTCTTTTATAAATGTCACATGCAACTTGTAATAATTGTTTTGCAACTTCAGTTGAAGAGACCAGATTACCATTTTCGTCTCTAAGAATTATTGTACATACTCTCAATATCTTTTCTGGTCTTATGCCTATTGCACCTAAGATAGTATCACCTATTGAAAAAACTACAGATACTACGGTTGATATGAAATTAAATATATATTTAATTATGGTTCCAATAACTGGAATAGATTCTATTAATTCAATAACAAAACCAATCGCAGATAAGACCCAACCTAAAACAGATTCAAGAGTTACTATAACCGCATTTATAGCAGAAGTTCCAATATCCCATAAAACACATATAGAGGTCGTTATCCAAGTCCAGGCAATACAAACAATATTCGATACCCAGGTCCAGGCAATACAAACAATATTCGATACCCAGGTCCATGCAACACAAACAATGTTTGATACCCATACCCAAGCTGAACATAACCATGAACAAGGTTTCCAAGTACAACATTTTTTGTAGCCTTGGTCAGCTGTTGCTGCACATTTGTTATAACCTTGATCTTCGCTAGCAGCGCATTCACTATAACCTTGATCTTCGGTTGCAACACATTCATGCTGCCGTTCTTCACCCCATTTAATGCAAGTTGACAATTTTTTTTAGAGTTTTTTTCATCGGTAATTTTAAACTATATGATAAAGCTTTATTGCCAAGAATATAATATGAAAATATATTAATAAATATACGAAATATTAATAAAATTAACCTTTTAATATTTTAATATAATGTTTGATAAAACAATTATATAGCAAGCCGATACAGTTGAATTAAATATGTTTAATTTAATTTTGAGAAATATAAAAAAACTCAAGATTATTTAGTGGGCTCAAGCTATAATGCATAAAGATTGCTTAGATGAGTACTATATGGCAAATATGGTGTTCACCATCCAATTTCCACAAAGTCATAACATAAAATCAAAAGTCTCATTGATTTTGTAGATTGCAATTCCTGATTTCACTTGGCAACGATTTTGCTACGAATTATTCAAATCAAGTAGAAAATAGGGCGGTATATTAAGACTGTCACTCAGGAGGTCTCGGTTTGAGTCTGTCGGCTTCACCAACTTAACACAGGAACTCAGGAACTTTATTTTCTTCCATACGATTTCCATACGATTCTAAAAGAATATGACAAATTTGAGAGAAAATGTTCCATTTTAGAGAATTGTTAAATATCTACAAAATTAATATCTTTGCATTCCATTATAGAACGCACCCTTAGCTCAGTTGGTAGAGCAACTGACTCTTAATCAGTGGGTCCAAGGTTCGAATCCTTGAGGGTGCACTAAATAAGTCCTTTAAGATTAATTTCTTAAGGGACTTACTTTTCGTTTGTAAATTCGTTGGGCAGCACTTCGGGCAGCACTTTTATTAAAGTCCATATTTTTTTCTCTTAAGTTTATACGCTTCATATCCGCCTTCTAAATGTCCAACAACGTTGTCTTTGATTACTTTTTGATCAATGGAACCTGATGAAGCTATATATCCATTTTTACCATCAGCCTCTAATACTATATATTGATCGGAGTCAGAAGAAACAGAAATGCTAGAATTATGAGTTGTAAATATAAATTGCCTAGCATGTTTGCTAATTCTTAATCTTGTGCAAATATCTGCCCAAATAGAGGGTACATCTAGGGCATCTTCAGGTTGGTCTATTATTACAGGCATTTCTCCATCACCTAGGGCAATCATTATTAAAGCATCTGCCTTTTGCCCCATAGAAAGTTCTGCTAGCGGATAGTGGTTTTCATCTTTCTTTTGATAATTAATCTCGATCCTATCTTCAGGATATCCTTTATATTGCATCGACAAACTCTCAAGTACATTTTGATGTGTTAATTCTCCAATTATGTTACCTGCTTTCAATTCAGATAAATTACATAGCTTGGCAATTTTCTTTATATTTTCGTCTAAAGCATATTCTATTAGATCTACCGGTGAAACTTTTTCTACAATATCTTCAATTTCTGTTTTCTCCACTTGAGAACCGACTTTTAACTTTTTAAGCATTTCTAAATATACTGTTTTATTATCACCTGGTTGAATAATAATATTAAGTTTATTATTCGATTTGGTGTTAATGAGATCAGCTTGCTTGCACCTCTCATCGTAATAATTTTTCTTAATAAGTTTTAGATCTTCTAAAATTGATTTTCTAGTTTCTCTAATGTTTTGAAATTGTTCAGAAGCTTTTTTTGCAAAATCAATTCTTTTTTTGAGATTGCTTTTCTCTTTTTGTAGAGCCTTCCGTTCAGTCTCCAATTCCTTTTCTTTTTCCTTCAATTTTATATTCTCTAAATATCCTTTTTCAACATGAGTATACTTAGTTTTTTTAATCCAATTACTTAAAACTTCTTCAGATTTATTTCTTGACCCCTCAATGTTTGAAAGTTCTTTTTTAAGAGCTTTAATTACATTACTATAGCTTTTATTAAGATTAAACTCAATAATATCTACGGCTTTTTTAGAAGATGCTTTTTTGGGTGGGCAGTTCGTTTCAAATAACTCAATTGTTTCATCAATACTTGCTATTAAGATATCATATTCTTTAATTTTTTCTTCAATTGATTCCTTCTCGCCAAATAATTTTAAATAAGTATCGCTCTTTCCTAGAGAATCTAGGCCACTTATTTTTTTATTTATCTTTTGCAATTTTTCTTCACAAGTTTTGTACTCCTTTGTAACTCTTTTAAGGTTTTTTGAATCCGACATTGCTTGAAATAAATCTCGATCCAAATCTGCTAACTGATCCTCAATACCATTCGATTGTTTACGATACCCTTCAAAATTTCTAAAATTATCAAGAAGTTTTAATTGTGCATTAGAATCTCTTGTTATTTCAAGGATTTCGTTTTGGCTGTAAATTAACAATGGGAAAATTGATGAGATATCACCATCGTACTGCTTGCCAGTAGATAAATTTGTACAAACGGGAACATTAGAGTATGGATCCCTAGTGTCATTCAATCTTCGAATTAGCTTATATTCATCGCCTGAAGAGTCACGAAAATAAACCTCAATTTCACCATTAAGCTTTAATTCCTTTTTGAGTTTTTCAATATGATCTTTGTAAATTGAATTTGTTGTTGGTTTGTAATCAAAAACAAATCTTAAAAATTCGATTGCTAGTGATTTACCTGTACCAGTGCCGCCAATAATACTATTCATTCCGGGATTAAATTCAAAACGTTCACCATCAAGAAATCCTCCTTTAACTGTCATACTCAAAAGAATTGGATGATTGTGCATTATTTTGTCAAGCTCATAATCCTGAATAATTCTACTGCCTGGGTCTTCAAAACATTGGCGAAGGGATTCCAAAGTTAGCTCACCCATCTTAAAGTATGTAAATTGAGAACCTATTGATTCTAAGCAATGACCATTATCATCGGGGCTTCTATTATCCGAGGATTTATATACTGGAAGCTCTCTCTTATATTGCGGATCCTTTCCATCCAAATAATCAAGCAATCTTTTACCTATTTCTTTTTTAAAATCACCCGCCGTCGCTTCAACCGCAGAAAGTTTGGGATTTTGAATAAGATTAATACGGGGATTTCCTCGTATATCCGAAAGTGCACCATTAGTAGAATTGGCGTGAGCTAAAACTGATAAACCTCCCTCTTCCCTTAAAATGTTTACAACATCATTAACACTTTTCGCGGTAAAGGCTTCTTCTCCTTTACCTCTGATACCTAGAGCCCCGACTACTTTTTGTAAATCGTCTTTACCAAATGAAGGATCAAAAAGACCAATAACATGAATAGGACCTTCCTTACCTCCATGACAAGAAACTTCTATACCTGGAAATATAACGAAGGCTTTTTCTAAGGCTGACTCTTTTATTTTATCAATGAAATCAACGGTATTATGATCTGTTATAGCAATAGCATCTAAACCAACTTTTATCGCTTGATCAACAATTTGGTCTGCGGTAACTTTTTTGTTACAAAAGTCATATGATGCCGGCGTATGAACATGTAAATCAAGTTTTTTTAATTGAAGCGACATATTTTTTAAAATAGAATATTAATATTATTTATTAAGGATAAATTTGAATTACCAATGTAATTTCTACATTATTCACAAATAATTATGTTTTCACTATCCCTACTATAAATAAAATTATCGAGGCAAAAGCATCTTATCTTAGTTAATCGAACCCCTCATCAGCTCAAAATTCACTGGAAAATTTACATTTTAAATTTTTCCAAAAGTATTTCTTTTATTTTTTCGTTTGTAGAATTTACATCTACTAAAACAGTTTCACCCAATATTCCATCTTCGGGTTTATTATAGCTAATCTTCAAAGCATAAGCATATATATCATCAATTTTTTCTCCATCTGATAATCCTACATTTTTCCTTTTTGGAAAGATGTCGATTAATTTAACATTAGGAATTGATAGTGAGTCAAAGATTTCTCTAATTTTTTTCTCCATTACTATTCTGTTCTCGAAAAGTCATTACTATGTTGAACAAGCCAAATTATATCGTCGAATGCTTTTTCTCTTATTGCTCTTCTTTCTTCTTTATCAATTTCTGGAGTTTCAAATTCCCCTGTAGCAATTGCTCTTAGTATATTTTTGATTGTTTCCCAATCCTTTTCCGAATATTCCTTTTCTTCAATTATTCTTTGGAAAAAGCCCAATGCAAATTTATCTTCTGGAGGATACAGATTTGCATCAGAACCATAAGGTTTAATTCTTTCAATAATAGTATGATTAAGTTTAATAACTACCGGTTCTCTCATTTTTTATTTTCGATTAGTTAAAAATGTAAAATTATATTTGTTCATCTATTTAATACTTTTCTATTAATAAGGAAAACATTTTAATTCAAATTTGCCGATAGTAAAATTTGGAAGACTAATATATCTTTATGTAATTACATTATTAACGTTATTAGAAATAGAATTTTGCCTATAGTAAAAGTAATTCCGGGTTAATTCTCAATTTTTAGTCCAACTCTATCGTTATCGACGTATAAAAGCCTATCCCTATCTGTGTCAAGAATAAACGGTTTTGTTTCGATTGAAATCCCATTTCTTGCATACTCTCTTATTTTTTTAGATAAAATTAACTTTGGGAAAATATTAAAAAAATGCTTGTTGTGTTTATAAAACTTAAACAAATTTAAACCAACTATTTTTGAGCTCTCTAAAATCCAATAGTTGATGTCAACAGAATAAAACCGTTCTTTTTGTATTTGCAATTCTTCAATATGAAAGTAATCTGGATTCAAGAATTCTAAAAGCCCAGTGTAATATGCTTTTGTTAAATTCTTCAATGAAGAATTATCATATGGTATATCTCTTTTAAATGGATCATGATATTTACATTTAATCCTATTGTAAAGGTTGTATGAAACACAAGCAATTGAAAAATTCACACTAACTGGCCCGGATGTAGCTTGTATTTTACAACCACTCATATTCGGGTACGTAGAGTCTGTGCGTCCCTTCGCTTCAATCGCAAAAATTGAATTTGGGGAATATGCAATTAAATCTGGATGACTTCCCCCTAAAGCAAAACCATTTAATCGCATAACGGCTTCATAATTAACAGTATAAAGTGAACTATCAATTCTTTTCGAAAGAAAATCGGCTATGCTTTTACCTGCTATATTTGAAAATTGACCTTTTTCTGTAGGATCATACATAGGTATTGGTGGAAGAGAAAATCTATTATTATTGTAGTAGTCATTTCTTTGCAAATATAGACTATAATGTAATAACATTCCAATTGCCTTAATAATTTTTCTTGGATTTGGAGCGTAATGTAACCCCGCCATAGCAAAGTGTTTGATAAATGCAAGCTTTGACATAAAATATGTCTGATTTGCAATATTCCCAAATTGATCTAAATATTCGACTGTTAGATTCATGATATTGTTAAAATTAATAAATTTGTTTTTAAAATCGATCGCTTCTATTAATTTTGGGTACAAACAGTTCAATAAAAGCATGCACCCCAGAATAAAAGAGCGCATGCTTTCCTATCTACTTGGTACTTAATACATGGAGTTATTATGTACGTATTTGTAGTTTTCCATTTGTGTTTATTTTATCAATAACATCTTTTTTGTCTCTACGAAATTACCTGCCTTAATTTTGTAATAATAAATGCCACTGGAAAGTTTAGAGCCGTTAAATGAAATTATGTAACTTCCAGCTTTCCTTAGTTCGTTTACAATTGTAGCCACTTCTCTTCCCAAGATGTCATATACCTTTATAGAAACATATACATCCTTTGGTAGATCAAATTGAATGTTTGTTGATGGGTTAAATGGATTTGGGAAGTTCTGTTTTAGTGCAAAAGTAGTTGGAATGTCCAATCCGTTTCCATTTACCGGACGTTCATCCTCCTCACCACCACCTGGTCCGCTAGGTTGTGTTCGAATACCGGTAGTTTTAACAAAATCTGATAAAACCGAGGCATCATCGTAAACATCCACTGCCTGTACCCTATACCTGATTGGATATTCTATCCAACAATAAGGGGGACACTCTCCATCAGGAAGGTAACATCCGGAAATAACTGATGTATCAACAAACGTTGGAGTTGTTCCGGTATCTATATCCACTGTTGCAATATAAGTGTATACATTTTCTGAATAGCTATGAGCATCGGGTGGAACTAAATCCATACTATCGGCTACTGATCTGTATATTTTATACCGTTTAAAATAATTTTCAGATACACCTGTTCGTATCATATCAGGCTCCATATTATGCTGCCAGGATATCTTAGGTCTAAAATAGTTGTTAACAAATTCACATGTTTCGTTTTTTAATCCCATTGGTCGCGAAGGAGGAGTTAGTTCAAGAATATCATCTTCATCAAGACCAGCTTGTCCAACCTTGTAAATATTCAATTCTGCATTTCCATGATTTTCTTCATGGAACCAGATAAAAATATTACTTTTAGATTGATTCCATTGGCTTGAGCTCGGACTTGAATATGGCGAAAACACTTCGTTATATCCCGGCAACCAGGGATCATCTCTATCGCCTGCAAGTTCACCTCTTGTATAAATCTCATCTAAATTTGTTTCAATTCTATCTGTACCAACTTCGCAAACACTGGATTGTTTTTCACCATTGCCCCACCATTTTGGATATGTTTGACCACCTGTATTGTAGTGAAAGCTTATACCGTCACCGATTAGTATTTGCTTATGTAGAGTGCTCGAATCATTATCATATCTTGCACTCGTTTTATTCCAGTATGGCCAATCAGGATTTGGCGATTGGTAACAAGTCGAGGGCACAGTCTGATAGTCATATCCTCCAAACTCCCAGTTCCAGTATCCATCAGCACATTCCATATCTGAAAATGAATCATTAAGATAAACAGGCAAGTGGTATCCTTCTCTAAAGTGATAAATATAAAGTCCTCTTCCTAATTCATAAGATACATTATATATATTTCCTATAAGTGCAACATCACCACTCATTGGTCTATCCCAATAGGACTCTTTGTTTCTATAAGCAATAGAAAAGATTTCATCTCCTTGAATCGGTATGGTTAAAACATTCCCTGTTAAATTTGAATTTCTTGAAGAATAGTCTCCTAATTCAAAAGAAGTATTACTGAAGTTAAATGTTGTATCCTCCATATACTGATTAGTGATCATATCATTGGGACTGAAAAACCCATCAAACCCAAATCCATAACTTACAGCGCTATATGTACTATGTCCACCGGAAAACATTTGATGCCCAAGCTCATGTCTGAATAAAGCCAAGTAACCATATTTTTGGGCATAAGTTGAGCCTGTTATACCCGAGCCTAAGTAACCTGAACCAGAATTTACATACACAGTGTCATTATTCTGAATTATCATATGCTCTGAACTATACGATCCTCCGAATGCATTGTATCCTGCATAATTTGGCATGGACGGAGCGCGGGATTTTACAACTCGAAATATCATATCAATTCGTTTATCCTTTGTATAATAAAATTTTTGGTCCGTTGTATTATAGCTCCACCTATCGTAATTGACCCAGTCAACTCCTTGTGCTGTAAGACTATCAAGTATTTCCTGGTTCATGTTATATTCATTAGTATAAGTGCTCCTGTTTCCGCTTAAAACAACTGAATAAGCCTTTCCAAGAACATGAAGGTTCCCCCTGCTAGCCTCCATATAATAATCGCTGAACTGTTGTGTGTTCTGATTATAAGCATCCCACCAATCGGTTTGGCTATTGTATTGGTTCGGAGCTGCTATCAGGGAATCCAGATAGATGGGTTTACCGTTATTTGTATTTTTATCTGGCCAATCCCAATAACCGGCATCATCCTGAAACTGAACGAAAACAATTATTACGGGAAAATGTGCTAAAGGAGGGCTCAATGTATCTCCGCTCAATGTCGTTCTGTTTGGTTTAACCCTGCCAAGAAAAGTCGGCATATTATCTGTAGTTTCAGAACTATCAACATAATAACAATCAAATGATTGAGAGTAGGATTCACTAAATACAAAAGATAAAAATAAAATTAGACTCAAATACTTAATTTTCTGTATCATTTTTGTGTTTTTTAAATGTGATAGAAAGGTTAATTTAAGCATAAAAGGGCGGACAATATCTAGTTAATAGATAAAGGCTTTTAAATTGCAACTGGAAGTCCTTGGTCTGCCCTTTAATTATTTAATTTATCCGGTGGATCCATCTATTATTACCTCCTTTCAGTTTATTTAATCAATAAAAATTTTTTAGTTTGGGAATTGAGCACTGAACTCAAGCGGTAAAAATAAACCCCACTTGAAAGCGCACTGCTCTCAAACCTTATGCTATAACTCCCTGACTGTCTGTAATCGGAAAACAACTCTTTAACAAGTTTTCCTTCTATATTAAAAACTTCAAGCTTGTAATATCCATTTCTTCTAACCGAATAATTAATCAATGTAGAATTGTTAAATGGGTTAGGGTAATTCTGACTTAATTCAAAATTATCAAAAGTGATTGTATTGTTTGTAATTCCAGTGATTGGATCTCCGCCGGTAGTTGTTTTGTATATTCTTCCAGATGTCCCAACAACCCAGCCTATAGTGTCATTTACAAATCGAAGTCTTCTGATAGTTAAAAACCCGATGTTTTCCCTTGTCCAGTTATATCCGCCATTTGTCGTACTATACAAAAGTGCAGTAGTCCCTCCAACAAAGCCGGTATTACTATTAACAAAATCTATCGTACGGAGGTCTTCATTTGTAAACGTTATCCGGGAAATTGTATCCCAGTTATTACCAAAATCTGTTGTTTTAAATATCCTACCATCTCTTGCCGGCATGAATCCTGTATTTTGGTTAATGAAACAAAAATCCTCAAACCCGGGTAGATTTGAAGGCAGATTAATATTTGCCTGGTACCAGTTTATACCTCCATCTGTGGATCTTTTAACAATGTCTCCTTCGCCTGTTAACAACCCGTCAAACGAGTTCTTAAAGTATATCTCAAACATATCTGCGATAAATATATATGTTGAATCAAAAGATATTCCTCCGTTGGTGGTTCTTAGAATTTTTTGAAGATCTCCGCAAATCCAACCCGTATCTTTATTTATAAAGCTACAAGTATAATAACTTGCTGTACCGCCTATCTGACCATTTCTAATTGCAAACCAGTTATCACCGCCGTTAGTACTTTTTAGAATTGTCTCAAACCATCCAACGCAATACATGGTATTGGCATCGACTACATCGATGTCAAATAGGGGCTTTCCAGATGCCGGGTTTGGAACGTTAATCCAATTCTCTCCGCCATTTGTTGTCTTTAGTATTATTCCTCCATCGCCGCAGATCCATCCTGTGTTTTCATTAACCATTTCAACATCTCGAAGTATATTTGTCGTACCTGAAGGCTGTAGAATCCATTGTGCATTGCATATTCCTGAGGAAATAATGAACAGGATAAGTATTAGTTTAATTTTCATAATCACTTTTTTTTATTTTAATTCTTTCAGGTTATAAAGTCACCATTAAAATCTGATAACTTTTCTTTGACCATTGGCTGATAAAAACCGCTTTCCGGGTAATCGTTACCGATTGTTTCCGACGGCTTAGATAGATCTACATACACTAGACTGCCATGTGGATAATATCCTTCATCAATTGATTTTTTTACTCCCCGTAAGAGATCCTTTACACTTTTCCCAAAAACAACTGAATATTCAAACTTTTCCATAAAATTTAGTTTGGGTTTGTTAATAATACATGTTATTGGATTTTAAGACAAAGGAAGGAAAAAATAAAACAATATTATGGGGGATTGCCGACCCAGAAATTCTCTAAACAATACTATCTTAATGTTTATATTTAATATATCTGGATAATTACATAAGAACGCCGATACTAAACTTTACTTTTTCCCCTTAAATCAAATTTTTCTATTAACCATAATTTAAACATCAGTCTTCCTTCAGATTTTAATTTATTATGAAAATACTCAAGTTCTTCAAGATTATCAAAATACCGAACAAGTTGTTTTAAATAGAAAAGAAATTTCTTATAGAAATTTCTTAAGGAATTTCCAATTAAATTATCTCTTGATAAAGCTACTTCGTATGAATGAATTAGATCCATTACTCCTACAAAGTCATTTAATTCATAATAATTTACTAATCTCAAATTTCTAATATCATATTTGTAAATAAAGTAATCAGGGTTTATTTTACTTATATAATCTAGGGATTTACGAAATTCTTTCTTTTTAAAATATAAATATGAAAGAGCAAACCTTTTCATATTTGTCCTAAACCTTGGATGAAGTTTTGCTGAATATTCCTCAATGTATTGCTCTAACCAGATAAGGTTATTATAATTTACGGCATTGATTAAGATATCACGGAATAATGTATAAGAAAGATATTTCTCATTCTTAGTTATATAGAAACCTTTTTCAAGAAATTGATTGTACAATTCATATAATTCCTCATTCCACTTTGTGGAGTCTTTACTTACTCTTTTTTGCAATAAGCAATAACTAATATGCCTTGAATTATGAAATTTTATTTCTTCATAGCTCAAAATATTACTGCTACCTTTGAAATTCTTCTTATACGTTTTATAAAAACTAATATTATCCATACTTTTATATGACAAATATAAGCTGTTGTATAATTCAATAAACTTTAATTCATCCGCAGTATAATGCTTAAATTTAATTATACTGCTTCTTAAATGGTCAATCAAATCTTCTATACTTACATTGTCACTTTCAATACTGAACTTCCTTTTATGAATAACAATACTTGAAAAAATAGTCACTAATGAAACATAGTGATAAATGGAAATGCTAAGAGCACATCTGTCAATCATAGAAATTTCAGTAAAAGCATGCTGTAATTTTCTAACTTTAGTATTGGAAACAAAATTATTAAATAACTGGGCATACAAATGATAATCCGTCATGAATTTGTTTAATTCATATCCACCGGCAGTAATCTCCTCATTAAACTTAGCATATTGCTTGTCGAATATATCCCCTAAATCCCGTTCCGATAAATCACTTAAGAGAAATAATCCTCTTGAATCATTCCTGTTCTTTAATTTTTCAATGATTAAAAATTCAAAGATCAATGAAAGTAACTTTGAAAGATAATCTCTTAATTCAGAACCCTTATGGATACCGTCTTTGTTTAAAAATGCCCCAAGATTTTCACGTGACAACTCTTTATTCGAAAAATCAGGATAATATTTTATTAATCTTTCATATAAGGACAATATTTTCCTACTCTTATTGAAATACGTTGATTTCATAAAGTTTGTAAGCCGATTGACCTCTTTGATACTCATTGATTTTAAAATATCTATCACACTATGCTTTAACATATTTTTATTTAATTCGTCAATCAAAAATTTAAGTTATTCTAAATAGCTTATAATTTCAATTGTTTAAGTAAGCTTTAAAAGAAATATGCTCAAAATCTTATATCGGCAGTTCAAATAAAGATTGTTTTAGAAAATCGATTCCTCCAATTAATATGCTTAAAAAAATTAATGGAGGTCATTATGCAATCTTTATCTTCTTTATTTTCAAAAGTAAAATATTTTCTTCTTTCCCTTATTTTTGTTTTTCTTATTTCAGCCTCACCAGTCTCTTCGGTTGTTTATTCAAAAACTACAGAAATAACAACTGAGAAGGTTCTTGTTGAAGGTGTGTGGTGGATTTATGTTTACGAAGACGGTATACTGATCAATACATATCCGGATGACGAGGGTGATTAATTGGTTTAAACAAATAAGAAAGCCCATCCCCCAAAAAAAAGATGGGCTTTCTTGTGGTAAGTTTAAGTTTTATAACATTGATACTTTTTTTCTTAAATCAACTAATACGCAAACTTGGACTGTTAATCCACCTTCTCAAAAATCTATAAATTTTCAACCATTAAAATCCCACTCTTTAGCATGTGTTTTTACCCCAAGCTTTATATACTTCGTCCATGGAGGGCATATTTTCAATATCTTCTTTTGTAAGATTATCCGGTAACATTTGCAAATTAAAAACATGCCTCTCGAACTTATTTATCAATTCAACAAGCTTTTTCTCATTAGCTCTTTTCACAAAACATAATCTAAAGTAATCTTCTCTATACGTTGAAATATCCGTATAAATAACTCCATTCTCAATCCTCGTTATCTTACCTTTTAACCGCCTTCCCCATATTCTTCCTTGTAGACTATATGGCTCTTCATCAGCCCAAATATAATCACCAATATTCAACTCCCATATATTCTCAGACTTTAATGAAGTAAAACAATGTGCCATTTCAATACTTTCGTAACCAGCCCACCAATTATAGAAAACAACTACTTGTCCTTCCTTTACTAAGTCATATAGTTTTTCCATGAATTATTGTTCTTTAAAAATTTACTTCAATTGCCTTCTCGGCACTTACTATTAATGTTGGTAGATTTAGTCTGCAAATGCCTATAAACTGAAAAATCGTAAGTGTGCCGAAGTTTGCGAAGATGAGGAACATAGCAATCATAAAACCAAAGTCGCCAATCCTGTTCATTACGAATGCATTCTTAGTTGCATCACTGGTGAATTTCTGTTCATACCAGAATCCAATCAGAAGTTATGAACATAGCCCCACACCATCCCAACCGAGAAATACCAGTAGGAAATTATCTGCCAGAATCAGGTTCAGCATTGCAAAAACTGAAGAGATTGAGGAAAGCAAAGAACTTAGCAAAATCCTGGTCGCCGTGCATATACCCGATCGAATAAACGTGTATCAAAAAACCAATTCACGTTATGATAAGAAGCATTGTTATCGACAGGGGATCAATTAGATATGAAACATTTACCGATAAATTCCCGGTTTGTATTCAGCTGAAAAAAGTTAACCGTAATGTTTCTTCTTCCTCAGGCACTCCAATCATCTGGAAAAGCAGTCCTACCCCAATCACAAATGGAATGAATACGAGCAGCGATGAAAGACATCCTGAAAACTTTTCGTTATTTATTTTCTTGCCGAAGATTCCGTTAATTAGGAATCCAACAAGTGGCAGAAGTATTATTAGGAAAAATAAATTCGTCATTCGGTTTTATTTACCATTTTAAGATGTTGAGTTCGTCGATATTGAGTGTATCCTTATTCCTGTAAAGTGAAATAGTGATAGCCAGACCGACTGCTGTCTCAGCTGCAGCGACAGTTAATACCATGAAAACGAATATCTGCCCGCTCACATCGCCCATATATGATGAAAATGCTACCAACGATAGATTAATCGCGTTTAACATAAGCTCTATACACATAAATATGATGATTGCGTTTCTTCGGACGAGTACTCCAATAACACCTATGGAAAATAAAAATGCGCTGAGAATGAGGTAATAATTAACTTCGAGCATTTAGGATTATTTGGTAAATTATTTTATCCGTAAAATTAATAAATGTATTTCTAGGATAAAAGTTAAAATTTTGTAATAATCGAATGGTTATTTTAGAGGATTATTCAAGAAAATTTATAAAAAATCAAAACTTTGCGTTTATTGCCTAATTTTGAGTTTGTGGTACACTAAGCAATACGGTGCCATTAACCTGGTATAAGGTTATTATTTACAGATAAATTAATGGTAAATACAATAGCCATATAACAGTATTTGAGGTATCTAGTGTCTTCCAAGCTGATTCATCGAAATAAGGGTATCTGCTCTTAGGTGATACTTGTAAAATTATAGCTAATATTAGTATTCTCATTTTTCCTGTATCTATCCAGATCCTTTGCAGTAAATTTTTCATCATCAGATGAAACTATATAGAAGAATGCTACAGGACCTTTAAAATTGAGAGTGACTTGACCTAAAAAATCATCTTTAACACGCAAATAATAATTATAATTTATTAATTCACTCAATGAACCACTTAATTCATTGGGGGTGATAAATAATTCTATGGGTTTATTTTCTATTATGTAATATTTTGTTAAAGCATTCTTACTTTTCACAAACACAACACTATCACTTGAAGTTATCAAAAATGTCCCCGATTAAAATACGGTAAAAACCAGAGGCGACATCCTTCCTGCAAAATCTGAAGATACTTGCTCATTAATTTTAATTTCAAAAATCCCATCCTCGTTTTAATAACACCATTATTAATAGTCCAGTAAAGTTTCATAATAATATCAGAACAGCTTACACTATAAAATGAATTTCAGATTCATTAAGATAAAAATGGTAAAATTACAATTTTTTTTTCATAATTTTGGTTCGAGCAGAGATGTGCCTTTTGAATTCGTTCAAAAGCACACGAGCCTCATTGTGGACTTCATCTTTTGTGCCATAAACTAAGGTTACATCTTTTTTCTTAATTTGCTCTATTAAAATTTGCACAGGTTCTTTATTTCCTTTGAGTTCTAATATATATCTTTTTTCAAATTCTTTCCATTTTTCAGGATCGTGATCAAACCATTTCCTAAGTTTAGTTGAAGGTGCTATATCTTTTAACCATAAATCCACCCTTGCCTTTTCTTTAGTTAATCCACGCGGCCAAAGTCTGTCTACAAGGATTCGGTAACCATCCTTTTTATCAGGTTCTTCATAAACTCTTTTTATTGTGAATTTCATTTATTGCAACATCCTTTTTAAAATGTTTATAAATTTTATTCTTTATATAGCCAAAATTCATCACTTAAATTGTCAACAAATCTTTCGTCGGAATGTATCTGTTCAAATTTCATCAATTGATCATCAGAAGCAGCTTTTTGAATCTCATTGAATAAGATTCCTTCTTCAAACCGAATATGTTTTTCAAGCTCAGTAGTAATTAACTCCAGATTGTTATCAATATTATTTTTTTCAGTAAAAAGTTTAGTTAGTTGCTTATGCTCTTCAATCGCCTGCTTAATCAATTCATTATCAATTCCTAAAACCGGGTACAAATGCTTTTCTTCCAATTCAAAATGATGAACAATGTGATTTTTATAAAACCAGTCAGTATATGCTTTTATTCTGTTGATAGGAATTCCTTTCTTTAAACCAGTTTTTATCTTCCAGCATAATAATAAGCTATGGTGATGATCTCTACTAAATGGCTTAATTTCATCAATTCTTTTTAATGGTTTTCCCATTTTATTTCACCGTTAAACATTTACAGTATTATATTTTCTTTTTATGGAACTTACCAAGAACAACACTATAAGTAGCATCGCAAATGATATAATTGGCAATATTGTGTTTAACAATCCACCTGAAGCCGATGATGTTGTTTGAGACTCTTGTACAGTCACTACACCTCTCATATATGGATGCGGAGTACACATATATTTATACTCACCTTCATCTTCGAATGTATACTCAAATGATTCCGTATGAGCCAACAGCTCTGATGTAAAATTATTGGGACCCTCGTACGTCACTACATTGTGTATTCCGGCAAACTCCCCCTCCATATATGAGAATACATCCTCATTTACCCACTTGACTTTCGTCCCAGGTGTAACTTTAACAACCTTTGGACTGAATGAATTTCCTATAATCTTAATTGTTACTTCCTTCGTAGTTTCATCATATACTACAGGCACATCCACATCTGGACTACCAGGCTCAAATGGTGATATTGTCCTTGTTGATTTGGATTTGATCTCTTCCATTTCCTTAGTATCGTAGGTAGGTCCATCTCCTAGTACAACCGCCGGCGTCTTAGCACTGTCATCACATACCAGTAAGCCTATTGCTCCTCTGTCTGTTGATCCTACTGCGTGCGTGATCATATAATATGATCCCTCATCAGGGGGCATTCTAAATTCTATTACCCATGAATCAGCTGGACCAGCTGTAACACTCTGACCACCTTGCATTACAGCATCCGGATTTCCCTGCCAATAAACAAAATCCCATATTATTCCAACAATGTGGAATGTGGACAGCAGATTAGGACCTGAATTTAAAAAATATATCCTAACATAATCACCCGGCTTTGCTTTTATTGGCTCCTCTACATATCGGAATATCTTTCCGTTGAATGTAACATACATTGGATCACTTGTTACAGCATCTTTACCACTTGCATAAAATTCATGCTGATTTAAATATATCTCAACATCCGGTTTTTTGTTAAGTATTTGTTCCATCTTATATTGCTTCTTTGGCTTTACAACCATCATACCATATTGACCAAATATTATATGCATTGGGATTGCATGGCCACCCGGTGCGCAGTGATACATATATACACCAGGGACTGTAACTTTAAATACCATCGTTCTGCTTTCACCGGAAGGAATCTTACCCAGGTATTTTGAAGTTTGAGTATATGCCGCGTGAATTGATGCTCCGTGTGGTACATTACCTTTATTATTGACTGTAAATTCTACTATGTCACCTTCTTCTACAATTATTGTAGGACCGGGAATTGTTCCATTGGTTACAAATCCTTTATACATAACTCCGTTTCCAATATACACTTCACCTTCATACAAATCTATGCTTACCTTTTTTGTAGATGCAGTATTCTGCGGTACATAGCTTGTTGGCGGAATTGAAAGCCCATTATCTCTGTTTATTATTTCAATAAATTCCTTCTTATCACCTTCTTTATCTGGAACCTGTATTGTTCTTCCTGTAGTTGAGGTCACAACTGAAGATACTTGTTGCGAGTACTGTGAGCTAGCCATGCCGTAGTTATTGATAGCTCCTAACAGCTCTTTCGATACAAGTGTATTCTCTCTCGTTGTGGTTAACTCATCATAAAATGTTGCATTACATCTCGGACAGGTAGTGGTATTATTTTGCGTCAATAACATTAACATTACTACCACTATAATGTAAAATATTATTTTATATCTTTTCATTTTTGCTCTTTGATTCATTATTTGATATTATTTCCAGTATGTTTTCTCTAAAATATTGTAAAAAGAAATATGACAATATAAAAAAGTATCAATACAATCACCATATAATAGATAATGTTTATATATTTCATTTCTCCCGCTAGACTGGTATTACTTTTTACAACGGAACATGCAAAAGAGTCTGGTAAAATCTTAACACTTACATTTTCACTTGAAGGTTCTTTCACGGTAATATCTGAAGTATTGTAAATCAATACGATGAATATCAGAAAGATAAGCACTAACAAACCAAAGCTCAGAATTCTTGTATACAGTTTCATATCCATCCCTTCATTTTCTGTTTCACCGAATAACAAGGTCGGATAAATTATCATCAACAGTAAACTAAATATTGTAAAAATTGTCTTTTTCATTTTGTCCCTCAATACTTTTTACATGCTGCAGGAATCCTGATCTATTTTCATTACACTATATTCAAGTTCCATAGCTTTTGGAAAAAGTATATTATTTTCTAAGTGAACGTGTACGTGCAGATCTTTTTCAAAATCCTTTAATTCACTATACAAAACACGAAAAGTCCCGCAGGAATTATTAGGAGGTGTATAGTTATTCGTTAGCTTACTTATTTTCGCCATATCATCGCCGGCTTGCTGGTGCTCTTCTTCCATTACTTTAATCGGGTTTTGTACTTTCCCAAAGGGTGGTACAGAAATAACCTGTGAGTTATTTTTTGCCAAATACAATTTATGAATATATGGGAATAACATCTTCTCTTCTTTTGACATATGCATCAAAAGATCATCTTTCATTATCTTGAATTGCTCCCCTACTTTCACAACTTCGGGGTTCCTTTCACCATGAGCTGATATCACTTTTTGTAAATGATTTTCTATACTTGGAATATTTTTTCTAATATATCTATGGTGATTATTCACAATATAATCTGCAAGGAATCCGGCATCCCAATCTCCGTAATGGCTGGAGGATGAATTATCCTCTTCAAGTCTGGATAATTTCTCAATCACTAAATTTTCATCAATCCCTTTATCTTTACAGGCTTGATTGATGCTTTTCTTTCCACCGCAGCAATAATCCAGTCCAAACTCTTCAAATACTCTGGCTGATTGGAAATTCTTTGTGACCAGATCACCGATTCTGTTTTCTTTTTCTACTATCATTTTGGGTAATCTCCTTTTTTCTATAAAATTACAAAATTTATAAAGGAGTTACCTTGACTTAAATCAATATAATGATTTTTCTATTAAAATATTGATTTGGATGAATTTTGAAATGTTAGAGAAAGAGTCTCGATTATAGTACCCAATACGACGCTAAGTCATTCTTGCTTATAGTGAGCTCTATCAATTATTCATCATTTCCATGTTTACTGTCATATTCTGTAATGATATAACCTACTACCGTTTGGTGACATCTTTTAGTGTTACTTCCCCTCTACATGGCTAGTAAGAGTTCTTAGCCTTTTCGCAAACCATAATAACATTTTCATACTTATTTCAGGATTTCTAGTAAGCAGATCAATGAATTCTTTTGCAGGTATTCTTACAACCTGAGTATTATAATGTATTCATCCACAATCACAATAAGAAAAAGATTACTATTCGAGAACTTAATTGGTATTACTTCTATTTATATTGATAGTAAGCGATCTAATTGATATTCTTTAAAACGGCATCACACAATCAATTACAAAACTAAATATAGATAAAATAGATAGATACATCTTATACTCCTGAGAACTTAAGGATTATTCAAAAGTAACTGAATTTGGCGAAGAACTTACAAAAAAATTTTTTGACTATTTTGAGCTTCTAACATTTAAAAAGGATTATATAAGAACTGAAGATACTAACGAAAGGGAATCAATTGAAAAGATATTAATGAAATTAATATAGATTGAACCAATTTTTCATAGTTAAGACAACACATACTTTTATTTTTTTAAAAAATGAAAACAGAAACAACATCTATTCAGCAAAAGGCAATTGACACAGTGCGTATATTAGCGGCTGATGCAGTTCAAAAAGCAAACTCTGGTCATCCGGGAGCTCCTATGGGGCTTGCCTCTGTAGGCCATGTTTTATGGACGGAATCCATGAACTATAATCCGCGTAATCATGAATGGCCTAATCGCGACAGGTTTATTTTGTCTAACGGCCATGCCTGCATGTTACAATACAGTTTTTTGTACCTAACAGGTTATGATATCACATTGAATGATATTAAAAAATTCCGACAATTACATAGCAAAACTGCAGGACATCCTGAATATGGATTGTTAGCGGGCATTGAAGTTACAACTGGACCATTAGGTCAGGGCTTTGCCAATGGAGTGGGATTTGCTATTGCGCAAAAATATATGGCTGCCCGGTACAATAAGCCGGGCTTCGATATTTTCAATTATAAAATTTATGCTATCTGCAGCGATGGTGATTTGATGGAAGGCATAACTTCTGAAGCCGCATCTTTGGCAGGACATCTCCAATTAGGCAACATGATTTATTTGTATGATAATAACCATATTACAATTGAAGGGAATACCAACCTAACATTTGATGAGGACCTTGCACAACGTTTTGAAGCCTTTGGCTGGCACGTTCAAGTACTTGCAGATGGCAATGATTTAGAAGCGTTATCCTCGGCTATAAAAAATGCCCAAAATGAAACCAATCGTCCTTCCCTGATAAAAGTTCGTACACATATAGGCTATGGTAGCCCCAACAAAGCAGATACTGCCAGAGCACATGGTTCCCCTTTGGGTGAAGAAGAAATAAAACTGGTGAAGAAAAGCTTTGGTTTTGAACCTGATAGGAATTTTGATATTCCAGATGAAGTTTTAAATTATTATCGTAAAGCCGGTATTAGGGGAATAAAAAAGGAACAGGATTGGAACGAATTGTACAAGCGCTATAAAGAAAAATATACAGTGCTGGTGAATGAATATGAATTATTAAGCAGCGGTAGGTTGCCTGAAGGGTGGAAGGAAAAGTTATTGGTTTTTAAAACCGGAGAAAAGATTGCAACCCGAAAAGCTTCGGAAAAAGTTCTGAATGTAATTGCTGACTATTTGCCCAACTTGATTGGTGGTTCGGCAGATCTGGCTCCATCCACATATACGGACCTAGAGAAATACAAATCATTTTCAGTTGAGGATCGTAACGGACGCAACTTCCACTTCGGTATTAGGGAACATGCCATGGGTGCTATCTTAAATGGATTAGCCCTTAGCAAAATTATTATTCCTTATGGCGCAACCTTCCTTATTTTCTCCGAATATATGCGGCCGCCCATTCGCCTCGCAGCCATCATGAAAATTCGTCCAATATTTATTTACACGCATGATAGTATCGGATTGGGTGAAGATGGAACAACGCATCAGCCCGTTGAACAATTAATCTCATTAAGGTCTATACCAAACATAACGTTTATTCGCCCAGCCGATGCTAATGAAACAGTGCAGGCATGGAGAGTTGCTTTGGAACATACCGATGGTCCGGTAGCGATTATATTAACAAGACAGGGAGTTCCAGTAATTGACCAGGAAAAATACACGAAAGCTGATGAACTGGAAAAAGGAGCCTACATTCTATCCGAATCAGAAACATATCCTCAAATAATTTTGATCGGTACCGGCTCTGAAGTTCAATTAATAATAGCAGCTCAGCAGAAATTAAAAGAGCAAAACATTGAGGCCCGTGTAGTAAGTATGCCTTCGTGGGAATTGTTTGAAAAACAGGATGCCGCTTATAAAGAAAAAATATTTCCACAAACATTGAGAAAAAGATTGGCTGTAGAAGCCGGCTCACCACTAGGCTGGCATAAATATGTAACCGATGAGGGCGATGTTGTCGGCATCAACACATTCGGACATTCTGCACCTGCAGAAGAATTGTTTAAATTATTTGGATTTACAATTGACAATGTGGTGACCAGGGCAAAAAAACTACTTGAAAAATGAAAATAGGAATTGCAGCAGATCATGGTGGATTTATATTAAAAAATAATATCCATGAGTCCTGAATAATCAGGGATTTGAGGTAATAGATTTTGGTGCAACTATTCTGGATGACACAGATGATTATCCTGATTTTGTAATTCCGCTTGCTAAATCCGTAGCTGCATATGAAGTTGAGCGGGGTATTGCAATTTGCGGTAGTGGAGTTGGCGCATCAATTGCTGCCAACAAAGTTATTGGTGTGAGAGCAGCTTTAATCAACGATTATTTTTCTGCGCATCAGGGTGTGGAGGATGATGATATGAATTTGATTTGTCTTGGTGGAAGTGTTATTGGTTTTGCAACAGCACAGGAATTTATCTCAGCATTTTTAAGCGCAAAATTTACCAACGCTGAGAGACATATAAGAAGATTGCAGAAAGTTAGAAAGTTAGAAAGTTAGAAAACAAAATTAACTGAACTAATCATGGAAACAAATAAAGTAAAACACATACTCGATTTCGGTCAGAGCATCTGGCTCGATTTACTGGATCGCAAAATTATGGACTCGGGGGAATTAAGGAAACTAATTAAAGAAGATGGAATCAGGGGCCTTACATCCAACCCTGCTATTTTTGAAAAGGCAATCAGCAACAGCACCGCATATGATGAAGATATTGCAGCACTTTCAAAACAAAAAACCAGCACCAGTGAAGTATTTTTTGGCCTTGCGATCAAAGATATTAAACGTGCCGCTGATTTTTTTAAACCGGTTTATGATGAAACCAAAGGGGAAGATGGTTTTGTGAGCCTTGAGGTTTCTCCCCACCTTGCTCTCGATACAGAGGGAACCATAACTCAGGTAAAAGAATTATGGCAAGCAGTTGATCGAAAAAATGTAATGATCAAAATTCCTGGTACACAGGAAGGCTTGCCGGCCATTCGACATTGTATCAGCAAAGGGATAAATATTAATGTAACCTTGCTGTTTGGTTTGCCCAGATATAAGGAAGTAGCTGATGCCTATGTATACGGCCTTGAAGACAGATTGAATTCTAACCAAACCATTGATCAGATGGCATCAGTAGCAAGTTTTTTTCTCAGCCGTATTGATGTTATGATTGATCCGATGCTGGAGAAAAAAGGGTTGAGTACTCTGACAGGAGAAGTGGCTATCGCTTCCGCAAAAAAGGCTTATGAAATTTACCAGGAGGTAATAAATAGTGACCGCTTTAAAAAACTGGAAGCAAAAGGAGCAAAACGACAACGAGTATTGTGGGCTAGCACAAGTAGTAAAGATCCTTCATTCAGCGATGTGAAATATGTGGAGGCTTTAATAGGTACAGAGACCATCAATACAATTCCCTTGGAAATATGGCGAACGAGGAATTCGAGGAAGGGCTTAAAGCGCTTATCAAGATTGCGAGCCTCAGAAACACCGCAATTATGAGCGCTGAGGCCTTG
This sequence comes from Ignavibacteriales bacterium, assembly GCA_020635255.1. NCBI lineage: Bacteria > Pseudomonadati > Ignavibacteriota > Ignavibacteria > Ignavibacteriales > Ignavibacteriales bacterium. The sequence goes on along the minus strand of JACKAC010000001.1, from coordinate 497,957 downwards.
CCGTGGCGATGCCATCGTTCACTCATTGGTGATGCGCTTACTGAAAAGGGTTGGTGCAGGATATTATGAGTCGTGCATCCGCTACAAAGCACAGGATGACACCTTTTTTGAAAGTAAGAAAAGGACAACTCATTTATCCCGAACCAAAAATATGATCAGGTATAGATACAAAAAACCGAATATACTTTTTGTAGGTATTAACCCACATCCTGGGTCGTTTAATCGTCGCGTTCCTTTTTCCAATAACAAATTGTTTTGGTATCTTCTCTCGGAAGCCGGTCTTATCAAGGAGAAAAGAGACGAATTGCGTGACGATAATACATTAGAACGGATGTACAGAGAGAAGTTTAATGGAGAATACGGGCTTGGATTCGTAAACATTATAGGCAGACCAACTGTAGATATTACAGAGATCCAGAAGCATGAGGAGTTACCTGGTCACAAAAAAATCTCTCGTATAATGAAAACAGAGATGCCGAAGGTAGTCTGTTTCATCGGTAAAGTCACATACGAAAAATATACCGGGTCAAAAGATTTTTCTTTTGGTTGGCAAGAAAACATAGGCACATCAAAAGTTTTTGTCATGCATTTTCCTTTGCGCGGTGAAGCTATTGTTAGAGTTCGAGAATTGCGTCAGCTTAAACGAGCTGTCAAATATTTATGATATTAATTGATATTATTGGATTCATCACTGGCATCAGCTGCAGAGCATACGCGACATGTTCATGCGTGCGGCTATTTCTGTAGCAGAGTTTGCATGTAAGTATTTTCCGGAGAATCTTCTACTAAGAGATTCTTCGAAGTACGAGGATTCTTTATTGTCTCGGTTCGCCGAATTATCTTCTTCATTGTTTCAACACTCCCTCCTGCCACCATGATGAGATCGGATCTCCTATTATGGAATCTATAGATAATAAGGTGTGGTTGTTTTGATACATCTTATCAGAAAAGTGAAGGAGTTCTAAAATCATCTCGAGCATAACTTTGGTCACGCTAAAAAGCCTCTTTCACAATAAAGTTGTCTTTAACCCCTAATGTGTCTAAGTGCTTTTCTGTAGCCTTCATCATCGGCGGTGGTCCGCAGAGATAGAAATACCGGGTGTTTTGGTCCATGTGCTTTTTTATCAGTTCTGCTGAAATAAATCCGTGTTCATATCCCTCACGTTCTTCGTCAGAAAGTACGTTGATGAAATTACTGCCCAGCATCGCGTTGAATTTATCTTCCAGAATAATATCAGAAACAGTTTTATTTGCAAAGATCAGTTTATTATTACCGATCTCGTTCTTCTCCTCAAGTTGTTTAAAAATTGCAATGAAAGGTGTTACTCCTGCTCCTCCCGCAATAAATATACCTTCACCTTTATATTTAATATCCCCATAAATATCATGAATAATAATTTCATCACCTTTGTTTAATGTAAGGAGCTGATTCGTAACTCCATTGTGTGAAGGATAGGTTTTTATGGTGAATTCTACATTTTCATCACTTGGTAGAGAAGTAAAGGTGAAGGTCCGTAATTCTTTTTCCCAGCCGGGTTTATTGATTGACAAATCTGTGGCTTGTCCCGGAATGTAAGCCAGCTGTGCAGATTTTTCTACAGTGATCCTGAGTACATCGTGCGTCAGGTGTTCGATGGATAATATTTTTAAAATATCCGACATAATATTTACCTCTTATTTAAGTATGATAGAAATTCATCTCTGACAATTATATTTTTAAATTTGCCGGAATAAATTGATGTAATAGTTGTACTTTTAGTATCTTTGATTCCTCTAGATGATACGCACAAATGTTCCGCATCAATAATAACTGCAACATCGTTATGCTGTACTACTTCTTTTAATGCTTCTGATATCTGCATCGTGAGCCGTTCCTGCACCTGGGGACGTTTTGCATAATACTGCACCAGGCGGTTTATCTTTGATAAACCCATTACTTTCCTTCCGGGAATATAAGCAACGTGTACTTTTCCAATGATTGGCACAAAATGATGTTCGCAATAAGAGTAAAGAGTAATATCCTTTTCGACTAGCATATTTTCATAGCCATACTTGTTTTCAAAAAGGGTTATCTCCGGCTTATTATCAGGATTTAATCCGCTGAACATTTCCTTCACGAACATTTTCGCCACCCTTTTTGGAGTACCACTCAAGCTGTCATCATTAAGATTAAGCCCTAGCGTGCGCATTATTTGCTCAAAATGAAATTCTATCTTATTAATTTTTTCGTCTTCGCTTAGCTCAATAGAATTATCCTGATACAACACATCAGTATAGACTTCGCTTAAACTATTGTTTATTACATCTTCCATAAAATAATTTTAAATTTCATTTATACTCTTCATAACGTTTTCTACTATTGCATCGCAGTAGATTAGATTAAATTCGAACAATTCCCCCGCAGCATAATTGCTTTCTATTTCCTTCCTTAACATTGACTTAGCCCTGTTTAGCCTGACCTTGACATTGGATTCGCTGATTTCCAAAAGGTCTGCAGTATCCGATACATTTAGTCCGTTTATCTCTCGTAAGGAAAAAACCATCCTGTAGTCGAAAGGAATATTGACAAGAGCTTTTTCTATGATATGCCCTAACTCACGGTTTTGAATTGTTTTTTCAGTGTCATTATTACCGCTGATAAACATTGGTTTTGAGTTATCGTTCATATCCTGTATAATTTCATTTTTAAAGCTAGACTTCCTTTTTTTCCTGTAACAATTATTCATCATAATGCGAATGATCCACGTTTTAAAGCTCGCGCGTCCTTCAAATTGGTTCAGATTTTTGTACGCATCAATAAAAGTATCCTGCATTAGATCCTGTGTGTCTTCGTGATTATAGTTGTATGACCTTCCAATCTTATACAAATAGGGATTAAACCTTCTTACAATTAATTCATAAAGTGATTTTTCCCCTCTTATAATTCGTCCGATAATTTCTGTTTCGGTAAACTTTTCAAATGAAACCATAAGTTTGCAATGTTTTAAGTACTTATTTTTGATATTCTTGCCATGGCAAAAGCAGAGACAGCCATCACAAGGTCACGTACAGCTACATCAACATAGTTAAATGCGGCCAATAATGTCAATGCAATGAGGGTAAGCCAGGCTGCAACAATATATCCTCCAATTTGCGGCTTTTTAAGGACAATGATACCGGCAATTATTTCGATTACACCTACGATCATCATAAAGGTTGAGGCAGAAAACGGTAATAGACCAGCCAAAGAAGGATTAATATATTGCTCCCAATTGGTCAAAAGGTTTGTAAATTTATCAGCTCCTGCGACGATAGGGACAATAACGAATGTAACCTTTAACAGATTGAATGTTTGTGTCAAAGATTGATTTGTTTTTGTAATTTCCATTTTCTTTGGTTTAAGTTGTTCTACCTATTAGAGTAAATCAACTTTTGAAAGGTTACAAAAAATTTTACAAGGAAGTAAATTGATGGCACCTGACAGTATTCTGATGTTCCATTGAATTATTCTTTAATTACCTGATATGAGTTAGTTTCCGAGCCAATTCAGCCGAGGCAGTGTCGGCATAAATACTATATGCGTTCACTAAAAGCCCTTTAACATTATTTTGTGTTGATGATATAGCATATAAAATACTCTCATTATCTATATCTGACATTTCCTGAAATCTATGCACTTCGTCAATTTCAAATTCATGAGGGCGGAGTCGAATATGGTTTTCAACACACTCAATACAATCAGTATCTATATTGAAATTGAATGTATAACCTCGTTTTGTCAGTTCGTTTATTGCTTCAATAAGATTAGAATATTGTTTCATATTTTTTGATTAAGAGTTTACTAAATGTATCAAATCAAGAAATTATTTAAAACATTCATAATAATCCTATGCTTGTGTTATTTCTGTGCATTTGTATCAACCCATTTTTCAAAAGCTGCCATAAAACTATTCAGGAAGGCTTTAGTAGAGTCGTTGGTCAGCTTTCCTTTATCGTCAAAAAGTGTTGCAGCTCCTCCAATGTATGCTTCCGGCTGCGCCATGGTGGCCACATTTACAAAAACCATGGACTGTCTCAAATGGTGATTAGCTCCGAATCCGCTAATGTTACCAGTTGAAACACTAACAATTGCTGCCGGTTTTCCAGCCCATGAATTTTGTATGTACGGACGGGAGCCTACGTCAATTGCATTTTTCAAAACACCGGGTACTGAGCGATTATATTCAGGGGTGAGGAAAAGAAGTCCATCAGCATTAATGATTTGTTTCCGGAATTCTACCCATTCATTTGGAGGAGTTGCTTCCAGATCTTCATTGAACATTGGAAGATTCGTTATGTTTAAAAGTTCAAGCGATAAAGAGTCCGGCGCAAGAGCAATTAGTGCATTTGCTGTTTTAAGGTTATATGATTCTTTGCGTAAGCTTCCTACGATAACTCGATCGCTGTTTTTAATTTCTGATGCCCTTGAACAAGTATTATTGTTGCATGCCCAAAACACAGATTTATCATGGCACGGATTGTCTTGGTTTTTCCAGTCCCCGGCTCACCGCAAAGCAAGTATCTCAACCCGTATCTAATATTTTTATAATTCTTTATGGTATTTTCAAATCTGATAAATTCATTTTTAATATTATCAGGAATATATATCTCGTCAATAGTTTCATTCTCAAACTCAGTAACCGGTAATGTATCTATTTTTATCACTTCTTGACTTTCCGTCGGATTAGTCTTAAGTGAAATAATTTTGTTACGGTAAAAAGAATTTTTTAAGGATTCCGTATAAACATAATCTATCAGGCCACTTGGAGTAATTGATTCGGGTTCGATACCAAGTGCAGCTACATAGTAATTGTTAATAACATCAAATCCGGGACCGGCATCTACTCTCATATAAATTGACATCTGGTATTGTGATTTACCAAACCCAATATCAACTGTAATAAGTTGGTTTTCAAGGATAACGTTATTGTTTTCATCCCTTGATCTTATTTGAGGAGCTACAACAATAGGATTCTGAAGTGATGCATGTGTATTGAAGGCGATTATTTCGATGTTCGAATCAATCCTGACACTTTCATATAAAGAGAACAAATAAGATTTTATGAAATCAAACTCAAACTCATTGATTTTAGTTTGGTGAAACGGATATAGAGCATTTTTTAAACCCTTTGAAATTTTAGTCTGGAATACCTCATCCGTAAACTGAAATTCTCCGGTTTGTAAATCTGCATCTGAAATCTCACTTATGTTGTTACTATTTACCCTATTCAAATATTTATCTCCTTTTTTACAAAAAAATAGTAAAAACAAGGATTAATTAATTCTCATCAGGTTAAAATAAATTTTATGAATATAATCTTAAGATCGAATTAGACTTTTCCAAAATGTCTTTTTTCAGCTTTGAAGGCTTTATTACCTTTACATCTCCACCCCATCCCATTACCCAGGAAATGAACTCAAAAGAAATCTTTACCTTTAGCTTTAATAATATGCCTTCCGGCACGTCAATTACTTCTTGCTCTTGAACAAATATCTTATCCTTTAAATACTTTTTATGTTTTTTATCAAATAACAATTCTACATTACTCGACTCCTTAATACCGGTATAGTTTGACCAGGAAAACCTGTATATGTCATACAAATTTGGAAAAACTTTCAAGGATGATTTTTCTTTATTAAATTTAACACTGATAATTCGCTCAAATAAAAAAAATTTTACATTATCTTGAACATCATTCTCAAGAGCAATTAGGTTGAAGGTATGTGCTACCTTATTAAACCCAATTGGGGTAACCACTCTTTTTATAGGATCTCCGTATGATGTAATTCCGTATTCAATACTAAGTTTCCTTTTTTCGTTTATTGCTTTAATGATTTTTACAAAAATGCTCAAGGTTTTATTACCGTACTTTCTTGTAATTGGTCCCAAATTTCTAATAAGGTCGTTCTCATTAAGAGCGAGATATAGAGATATGAGCTGATTAAGTTTATTTAATTTTATTTTATTTTCAATATATAGTTTGCCTTTAGAAGAATGAATAGAAACCCCTTCACTTCTAATTTTGACGAAATCCCTCCTTATACTCTGCACACTGCAATTATAGCGATCGGCCATATCATGTTCGGAATACTTACCAGGACTTTCATAAACTGATGCTGTGATTTCAACCTGTCTTAGCAGTTCTTTTGTTATCTCTTTGGGCAATATAATTTAAGATTTTGGTTTATACTACTTCTTTGTTCAATACCTCTAAAATCCTTACAAGAGCAAGTGTATCTAGTTTACAATATTCAAGTAAGTTATTTCTAATTTCTTCTTTCTCTTTTCCTTCTATATTATTCCCAATTAAATATAAAAATGCACTGCTGGCAGAGGAACCATTTGAGATTTGTAGTCCATCATAGCTCATTTCGGGTACTAGTGAAGGTAAAACCACTTTTAAAGAATACGATCCATTCATATCAGGTTTATAATACGATTTCTCTCTAAAGGGACCCATCAGATCCTTGGCACGGTTTATAATTGCTTCAACTTCATCTTTATATTTAGGAAACGCTAATGCTATTTCACTTAACCGGCTGCTCTCAAATGACATATTATATACAATTATATCGCCTTCTTTTTGTAAATGTTCAATCAAGGAAATTATGAATTGTTCCCTGGAGTCATTACTACTATTAGCTAAGAATTCAAAATGTCTGGGTTCAGTGGACATATTATCCAAAACATGTAAAGAGTACTGAAATGGGATCTGTCTGTATGGGCGTGTATTATCATAAAGTGGAATAGCCGGATTTATAGTTTCAAAATCCAAAAAATATAGCGGATATCTAAGATTGTCAATAAATTCTTGAATTTTTTGTTTGTCTATCCGCGAATTATTCGTTTTATGGGATTGAATCTGTATTAGTTGCAATTCACTTACTTCATCTTCATCTATGTCAGATAATTTTGTTATTCCATTCTTATAAAGTTCTAATTTCTTTTTCATTCTCATTCCTGCTATATCAAATACAGAGTTTTCCGGGATATGACTCCAACAGTAACCATAAAAATCACAATCATATGGCGAAAAACATTGCTCCCCGATATCAATTGAAGGAGTATCCGAAGACTGAAGGATACTTTTAAAGTCATTCACAGATTTTTCTATCAGTTTCTTATTTTCTTCACATTTTACTTTTAATGATTCTCTTTTGAAAAGCTTTGTAACATCCAAATCACCTATTCTTACATAATCACTATCAATATATACAATAAAAATATCATCTAATGGTAATCCAGATTCTTTAATAATATAATACTGATATGATATATCGAGTATATTTACCTTTTTTATGGATGCAGAACTTTTTACCTCATAAGCTTTCCAGCAATCTCCATCATGGACCAAGATATCCACTACAGTCAAACACTCTTGAAACATAAAGGCTGCTTCATAAATTACTTTTATTCCTGAATCAATAAGTCTTTTTGTCTCATTTATAGCTTTTTGAGTATCCAAGTCAGCACCAAAATTAGAATCTACTCCACCTGGGAATAATCTTTTTGCAAGTTCTCCAACTATATGGCCTGTATCAAAAATTGCTTGTTTTGACTCATCAATAGGGTCTCGATACTCCTTGTGAAATTTATTTAAATAAAGAGATTTCCCACACTGAGATCCTCTTAGAAAAGTGGATTTACTTAATAAATGTGAAGAAGTATTCATAATGATAATTAAATTAATGAAACCTTCTAAAAAGAAGTTTTAAATTTGAATAATATAGTTACCGTTTTCTTGCACTGCTATTCCAGAACATTGAAGTAACTTTCCAATGGCGTGTACATAACACGGTTTATCTTTAATTTGTTTTGGATATTTTTTAAGGAAATTATTCCGGTTATAAATACCGGTTTCTTTTGAATCGTTTATTAAGATTTCTAACATATCCAACGGAATGTTTATAAAGGATTTTTTACCAACCTGAATTCTATATCCTAAAGAATTTTTAAAGTTTTTGCATTTATATGGAGGAACTTCAGTAACGATCTTATATTTGGTACGGGGATTGGGATCGAGGCGCATTCCTTTATGGATGTTTTTCTTTAATAACTTTATTGCTTTAGTTAATTCCAAAATTAATTTCTCACAATTTACTTTAGATGATTCAATCTACAATATAACGAGTTTTTAAATAATTTAACCACTTAGAATAATCAGAACCTGGAACATTTGAGTCAAGGATCGAAAACAAATCCTCGTATTTTAGCCCAATAAATTTATTTTCATTCTTATTCATAAATTTAATATATTTGCCGCATACCTCTTCATAATATGTATTTCCTTCAGGGAATACTGTTATTAGAGTTGAGTATGAAATATTATCATTCTGAATAATACTTTCACCTAAAAGCTGGTTCCTCCATACCTGGCGGAATTCTTTACTGATAAGATGATCATAAACATTTGGTTTGTATAACTTGGATTTTTCTGAAACTATATAATATGGAGAGGATTTATCCCTTAAATATAACAACTGCTTGTCGGCTGCTGTATCTCCTCTTTCCGTATATTTTACTTCAACTCCTATAGTCCCTTTACAACCATTTATATGAGTATATTCTAAATAAGCATCAAAGGAAGTCCTGTCATTTAAATAATTACTTCTTGAGGAGGGTGCATATTCTATTTCTACTCTGTCAATTGATTTAATTATACTGCCCAATATATCATTAAATACGTTCCTGCAATACAGTTCATTTTGCTTTAAAGGAATAAAAAAATTGAATGGGATATGTTCACTTCGAAGCATATCATAATAAGATCGGTTTTTGAAACCAGGATAGCGAATTTTGACTGCATCAAATACTGCAAATCCATTATAGAAATTTAATCCATTTCTAATGCCATCATCAGTTAACCAGGTTTTGTGTCTATTATATCCAGTCTTAAGAATATCAGTTCTATACTTTATTTGATGCTCCATAGCTCTTAGCTTGAAGCTGGCTCTTTTTCCCCCTGAATTCATGAATGTTATTACTTTTTATTAGGTTTAAGTTCATCAAAATCTACATTTCCCCAAAGTCCCTTCCTGTTTTCTCGCGCATCACGTTCAGCCTGTCTAAATTCTTCCATGTAAACAAACGGATATTTTGTATATGCATAAGCAAAACCATCTTTAATGATCTGAAGATTAAAAAAGATTGTATCGTTATAATATACATACCGGAGCAGTCTTTTGTATCTATCTCTATTCGAATTAGTGGAATCAGGAATTAATATTACCTCTTTGCCGGAAAGAATACTGTCTGCATAATCTGAAGCCATTAAGCCCAATTGAACAATTGTCTCTCTATCCTTACTGCTCATTTCAATATCTTTGTTTAGCTTATCACTATCGTATTTTTCTGGCGTATCAATTCCAATTAGTCTTACCCTTTCCCCGTTTTCTAATTCAAAAGTATCACCATCGATAATTCTCTTCACTATTCCGTACTCTATAGAGTCACTGGGTGTATCTCTTATTACAGTACTTTGATTAATATTGAAAGATAAACATAAAAATAAACACACCAGTATGCCAATCTTCAACATTATAAGCCTCCGTAAACTTTTTCGGATAGTTTCTTCTTTAGATCAGCTAACTCTGACATAGCTTTATCAAATGTTACTCCATTGGATTTTTTAAAAAGCTTTTTATACCGATTCATGTCTCCATCGGATAAAATTTTTTTATCAACCGGGCTAAGTATTTCAACCCAGGCTGACAGAAGTCCATTTAATGCTTTCTTCTGAAAGGAAGATAACAATATATAATTATCCTTTCTCATCTTTCAATTAGATTAGTTTAAAGTAATACACTTTTCTCTAATAAATCTTTGGATTTCTCCCTCCAACTTTATTATAGAGTTTGCTGTCTTTAAGAAATCATCATATACTTCAGAGGTTACATTCACCATTTGAATTACCTCAATTGCTTGATACATATCAGTAAAATTGGCAAAGGTTTCGTTAATCACCTTGGAGTTTTGCAAGATCTTTAGAATTTTCTCATCTTCAATATACGTTGCTATCGAAATATATATTTGAATATGAGAATCAATTAAACCGGCAAATTCTTCTTTTAAAATACCATTTTGTTTATACAACTCACTATAAAACAACAAAAGATACTTGACAGAGTGTTTTATCTCTTCAGCTGAATATGGCAACACATTAATACTTTTAAAAATACCGGTATATTTATTATTGGAATTATTATAATGTTCAACAATTTCCTGAGCACGGTCTAAGGTAAGCTGCATAATTTATAAAATATCAGGTTTAATTATAACAGTTATTTAGTAGTTTTTTTTATGATTAAAAAAATTTAATATTAGTTTACGAATTAAACAATATTATAATGCTAGACAGGTTTAAACCTGAAAAGGCCAAGGATTTATTAACAATAACTTTACACATAATTTTTTCTAACTCCAAGGTTACTCGTGATGATTTAGCTGAAATTTGTGATAAAAGCATTCCCTCAATTGACAGATATCTTTCTGATTTACGATCTGTTGGGATTCAAATACATTCAGAAGCACGGAGTGGCGTTGAATTAATAAGTGAAATTGATGAAAACTTGTACAAATGTATTTGCAATGAATTCATTATAGCAAAATTCTCGTCTGTATTATACCTGGACGACTCATTTGACTTTAGTGATCTAAACGAAATCCTCGGAGATAAGCTTGTAATGAAATTTATACATGGCCTTGCAAATAAACTTTTTATAAACGTGTCTGTAAAAAATACAAATGGGGACGTTAGATTTATTTCATGTGTCCCTTTACATATATTCAAATTAGATGAAATTAATATTGTTTTTCAAAAAGATGAAACTATACATTTTTTCAATACGAAAGAACTTAGCAACATTCAACTGTTAAATGACCTCCATAACCTTTCAGTCAATCGAAATGAAATTGAGGATAAAGTTAAAAGATATATATCTCAAAATACAGTTTATTTACGTCAAGGACCTGCTTTAGTTAGAGATGATAACGATGATGATTTATTACATGAGGAAAAATCTTTGAATCAAGCCTATTACAATATTAGTTTGAAAGTGCGCGAAATTGATGATTCCATTTCTCTTAAGGAAAAAAATCGTCAAAACGCGATAAATATGTTCAAAAAACTCCATAGATAAGCTTAAATTATTATCACTGACTGATAGTAACTTTCTTTGAAAAACTTCTATATTGACAGTAAACTAAACAACGTTGATATGGAAACCATCTTTAAATCAGTTCAATCAGCAAAGTGCCTTTCAGTTCTACAGTTTGAATACGGTAATGTAAACAGCCTGGACTATATCTCCGGAAACAGGGCTATTAATGAAGGAATAATTCACATCTCTGAAATATCTGATTCAGGGAAAGTAAATTCACTGAAGATAACAAATTCTTCAAGGAGTTATGTATTTTTCTCAGACGGAGATATCCTGGAAGGAGGCAAACAGAACCGCCTCTTAAACACCTCAGTATTTATCGGGCCAAATTCCATCACCATTATCCCGGTTAGCTGTGTAGAAAGGGGCAGGTGGAATTACTCCAGGAGAAATTTCAAACCTTCAGATTTTTATGCTCCGTCACTTCTCAGAAAAGTAAAGAACATCGATGTTCAAAGAAGTCTGAGAAATGATAAATCCTTTAGTTCAAAACAGTCCAAGGTTTGGGAGGAGATACAATACAGGCAAACAGATCATAATAAACATTCGAAAACATTGGACATGACAAATCTCTTTTCCGATATGCCTGTGGATTTTGATAAGTTTGTAAACAGATTTAAGATCACAGAGAAGGCAAATGGAGCGGCGATATTTTTCAAGAACAATCTTATCAGCCTGGATGTTTACAACCGAACAGATATTTACAAAGAGTATTTTAAGAAACTGATCACATCTTCGGCTATTGAAATCTACAGGATGAACCTGGAGGAAAAGCCAGAAGAGACAGTATTGTTAAACAAAACAGAAATATTCCTTGATGAATTTGAAAACAATCCAAAGAATATAAACGAGCCTGTCGGGGAAGGAATAGATCTCAGGCTCCAGACAGGGAATATTATCGGAAGCTCACTTCAGTTCAACAGTGAGATTGTTCACTTAAACATTTCAGAACTAAAAAATCCCGTTATCTAAAATTTTCAGATAACGGATTTAAGGATAAAGAAAAAATGAAAAATTTAAATACGAATAAGATATTAATCGGAGCATTTATTATTCTCACTCTATTGATCTCACTTACAGGTGAAGTATTTTCTCAGCTTAGAAGCGATGAGGTACATGATAAGATATCGGGGGCTATCGTCTATATTACAAGTTATGACGGAAGCGGCGATTATAACAATCAGGGAAGCGGCGTAGTGGTCGATCCTTCAGGAGTGATATGGACAAATTTTCATTTATTCGATAAAGACTGCAGAATGAATTTAGAAATTGATGGTACTACGTATTATAACCCAAAGATTATAGGAGCAAATCCGGAAAAGGATATACTGATATTAAAATTAAACGAAGAACTAAAATATTACATAAAACCGGTGTCAACGATTGATATTAAAAAAGGTTCTGAAGTATATGCATATGGTAACCCATTTTCCATCAGCAATACTTTTTCCGATGGAGTTCTTTCAAATATTTACCAGTTCCCGTTTAAAGACCAAATCTTCCTGCAGTATACTGCCAGCATATCAGGTGGAAGCAGTGGAGGAGCATTAGTAAATTCAAATGGTGAATTGATAGGAATTACATGTTCTTCTTATAAGGATGTTGGCGTTCAAACTCTTAATTTTGCCGTAAGATCAGACGATTTTTTGAACACAAAAATAATCAGTCCTGACGATCCAAAGGCTGTTTCAGCAATGCATGAATACTGTATTGCGTATGATCTTTATAGCAGGTCTGATTATGTCAGGTGCATTGATTTACTAGAAGGTTACATTGCCTGTTTTCCGGATGACGCAAATGTATACTATTTAAAGGGAATTTGTTACTCAAATGTTGGAAATTATAAAAAAGCTATCGATAACTTCACGATAGCAGTTGATCTCAACGATCACGATGCAAAGTTCTTTAGAGAACGCGGTTATTCATATATGAAAGACGACAAATTAACGGATGCTTCAAAAGATTTTGACAGATCTCTGAACCTTCGCAATAACGACCCGCAAACATACTTCTATCTGGCCTTTATGGACTATGAGTACTTGGGATATTATGATAATGCAATTAAATATTGCGACAAAGCACTTGAGCTGAATTATGATGACCCGTATCCATATAGTTTAAAAGGAGATATCTACTTAAAAAAGGGCGATACAATATCAGCCATGACAAACTATTATAATTCTATTTATACAGATTCCACTTATGTAATTGCTTATGAAAAATTAGCTGAAATATATTTTACGCAAAGGAAATATACTGAATCAGCTTATAATTATTCATACATGATTAAATTTTCACAAGAATCCTTTCTTAGCAGCAAGGTATTTTATAGAAGGGCGGTATCTTATAAGAATTCAAAGCACATTAATAAAGCAATAGAAGACCTTAAAGAGGCGCTTTCACAGGATTATTATGACAACGATAATTATTTTACAGCTTTGGGATATTGCTACATTGATACTAAGGATTACGAATCAGCGAAGAAAGAACTCTTAAAGGCTTTGGAAAAAAACAAAAAAAATGTCGAAACTTATTTAGCCTTAGCAATTGTAAGTTTTATGTCAAAGGATTTTGACGAGGCTGATGAATATATGGAAAAAACCGTAAGATTAAAGCCGCTTATGAAGAAGGGAAAAGTAGAGATTGTGAAACTTAACAATAAATTAAATATCAGGCTGGACCAGGATCAATTGGAGATAGTTTATGAATTATTGAATCGTCTCGGGTATGAAGTATCCTATGGTTCATATTTTAAGAATGATAAAACAGCAGATCCGGCTGAAAAGTAAACCTGAAGAAATTAATTCTATGTTATGATAAATTATTATTTATTTAGGTGTAGCAAAAGGACTTACCAGGAATGTATTGACAGAATGCTATTTGGGCAAAAGTCAAATAACGATACTACTCCGGTATCCTCTGTACAAAAGGGTGATATTATATTTCTCCATTTTGTTACAAGCGAACAAGAAAAAGAAAATCAATTTGTAGAAGGACCTTTCGTCGCAGTCACTAATGGAGAAAAAAATATAGATATCAAGGCGTGGGAAGGCCAATATCCATGGCAAGTTAGGGTCTCTGGTGAGAATGGAATTATTAGGATATATCAATCTTCGTTCGATAAGTTTAATTTAAAATATCAAATACCTGATCGCTTTTTTTCATTCAAGATTGAAAAAACTATTGGTGATAAATGGAAAAATTATTTATTCAGGGTATTCAAAGGTAATTTTAAAGAAGACATTTTTGAATGCTATTATATTGACGATTATTACGCAAAATTCACTTACACCGATGAAGAGATTACTCCTTACCAAAGAGTTTTCAGAGAAACAATTTGGAAATTTAAAGATGGAGAAAATAGATTTGTGTTTACTCTTTCATCTTGCTTAAATAATAAATTTGGTAGTGAATTTTTAAAGAACCAGACATTGGCTTTCATTCCAGCTTCAACCAAAGAAAAAACAAAAACAAGATTTCAAAATTTTGCTGAGAAAGTTTGTAGAGAAACCGGAATGAGTAATGGTTTTGGATTAATTCAAAGCAAGCTTGATAGAGAACCAAAGCACATAAGCGGAGTTTCCAATTCTCTTCCTTTTAATGAAAGAATTAATCTTAATCCAAACTTAAAAGATAAATCTATTATATTAGTTGATGATATTTACAATACGGGCAGAAGTTTTCGCGAAATGGCTAGTGAGTTAAAATCGGTTGGAGCTAAATCGGTTATTGGTGTATTTCTGGGGAAAAATGTAAAAAAAATTAAATTAATATGTTAAGTAATTTACAAATTGCAGCTTTATTAAGTATTCCTAACATTGGAAAGAAAAGTGTTATTAAGATTATTGAATCTAATCCTCCATTTATTAAAGATCCAATTGAATTTTACAATTCAATTTGCTCAAAAACCAAAACCTTATCTAAAAGTTTGTTTTTGAATCATTATGAAAAGGTTATTGAAGACTTTGATAGACTAAAAATAGAAAAGATTAATACTGTCGGATTCAATGATATTGAATTCCCTATTTTACTAAAGGAAATTCAAGACCCCCCAGTGATTCTTTATTATAGAGGAGATATTTCTTGTTTAAATGATTATCCCACGGTTGCGGTTATTGGAACCAGAAATCCATCTGTATGGGGAGATAAAATGGGGCACAGAGTTGGTGAACATCTTGCAGAAAACAATATTACCGTTGTAAGTGGGCTTGCTCTTGGATGTGACACCGCTGCCCACAAAGGGTGTTTATCTAAAAACGGAAGAACTGCTGCATTCCTTGCTCACGGATTACATAAGATTTATCCAAGGCAAAATCAGATATTAGCCGACCAAATAATCGATTCAGGAGGTTGCTTACTTTCAGAATATTCATATGGAATAGAACCGCAAAAATATTATTTTGTCGAAAGGGACAGGCTTCAAAGTGGATCCAGCCTTGCTACGGTAGTAATCGAGACTAACGAAAAAGGAGGATCTATGCATACTGTAAAATTTACAGAAAATCAAAAAAGGCTACTATATTGCATATCTCACCCTGTTGAAAAACAAAATGATATGTCAAAAGGTAACAAAAAGCTCATTGAGGAAAAGAGAGCTGTTCCTGTTAAAGATTCAAAAGATGTTTATGATTTAATGAATAAAATTAAATACGAATATTTTGAAAGATTGAACAAATCTAATACCTTAGATAATCCTGAAATATTTGAAGAAAACAATAAAGAAAGTAATTTGACTCTTAGTATTGAAAATTTTGCAAAGAGGGTTAATAGAAAACCGGCAACCGTTAAAAAATATTTTCACAAACCAAATAAATTTAAAGAATGGAGTAACAAGTTAGACCCGGACTATGAATGGAAATATGATGATAAAAAAAAATTATTTTACGGTATGCCAATTGATAATTATAAATTACCATTAGAATGAGTGCTTTGATTTTCGACCTTGATATGACTCTTATAAATTCCAAAAAGGCAGAAGTTTATAGAACTGCCAGAAAATGGAAAAAAGTTTATGAATTAATTCCATATTTAACTTCATATCCAGGCATTTCAGAATTGATTAATTATTTGAACGGAAAAAAAATTAAAATTGCCATTGTTACATCAGCTCCCAGGCCATATTGCGAAAAAATAATAGAATATAATAAATGGGAAATAAATGAAACAGTTTGCTTTCATGATACTACCAAAAAAAAACCTGACCCTGAACCCCTTTTTAAGGCATCTGAATTATTAAAATTGGACAATAGTCAAATATTAACTGCCGGTGACTTAGATAGTGATATAATTTCTGCCAAAAAGGCCGGGATGAAATCTATTGCATGCCTATGGGGTTCGGAGAATAAAAATAATCTTATGAAGGCTGCTCCAGATTATGTTGCAAACAATACCTTTGAACTGAAATCCATTATAGAAAATTATTTTACTTAAAATAACAGAATCAGTAGAAATCCAAATATTCAACATGAAATACAAAACCAAGATGTATCACACATAAAAAATATTCTAGATGGATTTATTCCAATTTAATTAACCAAAACACATGTTCGAAACTATTGAGAAAATGTAGTCAACATAATCACAAGAAATATTGCTTTTAAATATATGGATCTATTAAATTTTATTAAATATTGTCTCGGATATGTAAAAATTGCTCGGGATAAAACAATTGTAGGACCTCAAAAAGATTCTCTACTCTTATCAAACCGATATTTTAATTTACTTGGCTTGCTTAATGGTGATACTGACGGGAAAGTAGCGGAAACAATTAATCTCGAATTATTTTATGAATACGATCCTTATCAAATTCCAGAGGAAGATAGGAGCGAGTATAATGAAGAGAAAAAGATTGCAAATAAAATTGAGGAGATTGTAAGCAAATATAGAAATAACCAGTTCACAAAACAGATCCTCCTTAGTTTTGGATTTTTTGAGATTGAACTCCCTATTAATACTGATGACGTCTTGTTTGATGCTGATGATACTGATACTGAAGTTGAGACCACAATTGATAGATATCCCCTTTTCTCGATTCCGGTAAAAATTGAAAAGGATTCCGGTGTATATTCTATATATTCTGTCGATCCTGAAGTGCATGTAAATATTAGCATGCTAGAAACAATACTTGGTGAGGATTTATACTATGAGTTACTTGAGAAGATGGGTGTTTACGAAATGGATGGTAAGCTTTCCCTGCCAATTGTGAAAATGGATATTTTCTATGACATTTGGCATGATATCAAAAGACAACTAAAATTAAAAGAGGCAGGATTTGATGAAGATTCTTTTAATACAAATGACGTCAAACTTTCCATTAATCCAAAAGCAAACTATTTTCTTGCAGAAGACCTGGCAAAATTATCAAAATTAACTGAGGAAGATTTAAATCAAACTGCATTGTCAAGTTGGACTAGCGATGAATATCTTAACGAGGAAGGTGGCATCCCGTATGAAAGAAATCTATACTTTCCATTCCTCTACGATAAATATCAGCTATCCACATTGTCAATCTTAGCAAATAAATCAGCAATAGTTCAAGGTCCACCTGGAACCGGAAAGTCAGAGACAATTTCCAACATACTTTGTCATCTTGCTGCTAATGGCAATAGAGTACTTTTTGTAAGTCAAAAAGCTCAAGCACTTAAAGTCGTAAAGGATAAATTAAATTCTCTAAACATTAAATATCTTTACGGATATATACCAAATCCAAGTTCAACACAAATTGGAGAAGAGGATGAAGCAGATGGAATAGCTCCTCAATTAAGTGGTATTGGTTCCTTTGTTGACAACCTTGTTTATCAAGCAAAGTTAGCTGATAATACTAATCTAAATGAGATTGTTGATAGGATAGCAAAGACAAGAAACAACCTTAATGAAGAATTATCGATCCAAAGAAATTGTTATTCTCTTTATCAAGAATTAAAAGGATTAAAAGAATTTAATATTGAAATCAATAACTTAGAAAAATTTACAAATACCTTTTCTTATGATGAGTGGAACTACTTTAAAAAATTATTGACCGAAATAGCACTGTTAAAAAACAATGTAACAAAATACGAAGAGAATAAAACTGTTACTGATAATAAATTCCCTCTCGATGATTTAAAAGGATACGTATACTCCGATTCTATTAAAAAATATTGTGAAGATATAAAAATCAGTGGTTATGACAGACATTCAATTACATTTAGAAAATTAAACAATTCTTTCAGGAATTTTAGACTTCGTTCCTTTAGAAAGAACTTACCCAGGGAAATAATCGATAGTATTGATGATATTCTGAATTCAGATATATCAAGGAGTGAAGCTGTTACTAAAGTGAATTCAGTTTTAAATTACTGTATTTATCTTGAGAATAAAGATAGGCTAGAATCACTTTATAATGAATTAAATGAAAAATTAAATGATTGTGGGATTTCCTTTACTCAGTTTAAAACATTAGCCTCTTTTATAAAGAAGGGAGGTGAACCTGATTTTAATATTGTAAAAAATTCAATTTTAAGAGTATTCTCAATAAAAAATGAATTGAAAACAATTTTGAATCAAGATGGCTCCTCTCTAAATCTTGATTCAAAAGAAGAAGAAAAACTCCGAAATAATCACATTGCACAATACATACAAAATATTGTAAGCAAAAATATATTGTCTCAATGGCAAACCGGACAATCAGTACGAAAAATCATCCAAAAGTTATCACGAGCTTTTGGAAAATCCAAAAAAGCATTTAAAACCTTTGATAATATAAGGAAGGATCCTGATAATTTTAAAACAATATTAAAATTAATTCCAATCTGGATAATGGAATTAGATGATGCCAGTCGGATTATCCCACTTGAAAATGAACTTTTTGACTATGTTCTTTTGGACGAGGCTTCCCAATGTAACGTTGCATATACTTTGCCAGTTATGTTCAGATCTCGGAAAGCATTGTTTGTTGGAGACAGTGAGCAAATGAGAGATAATACAATAATGTTTAAATCTAATAGAGTTTTTGATGAATTGGCAGCTCGATATTCAATTCCCGAAGAATTACAAATAAAAGCAACCGGGTCATCAGTGCAATCTGTATTAGATATTGCAAAGAACAGAGGGTTCATTTACAAAACCCTTCACTACCATTATAGATCGCCTAAAGAATTAATAGAATTTAGTAATAAGAATTTTTATAAACCTAATGGTAAAAATCTTATCCCACTTAATAGTCACTATCTCACATACAAAGACACTAATCGAATATTAAATATTCATAAAGTGATCCCTGACTTAAATATAGAAATATCTGACAATGTTAATGTAACTGAAGCAAATGGAATATTGTCTTTGTTTCAGGAATTAAGAAGTGATGAAAAATATAAAGATAAGTCAATAGGAATTTTAACCTTTTTTAATGCCCAAGCATCTTACATCCGTGATCTTTTCGAAAAGAATAATTTAAATGAAGATAGAGACAACTTTAAGATCAGTATTATTGAAGGTATTCAGGGAGATGAGAAAGATATAATTATTTATTCGTTTGTAATCAGATCCCCTGATCAAAAGAATCGGTATATTCCATTAACTGGTGAAGGTGGGGATATTCGGGGAGATATTAATAAAGGTAGAGTTAATGTCGCTTTTTCAAGAGCAAAATTGCAAGTTCATTGCTTTACCAGCATGGATACAATTGATGTTCCCAATCGTATCTGGATTAAAAAATACCTGGAATATATTGAGGAGTATGGGAGAGTTGATATTAATTCAATTACTTTAAAACCCTTCGATTCATATTTTGAAGAAGAGTTTTACTACTTTATAAGGAATAGTTTTGATAATAATTATACAATACAAAACCAAGTTGAAAGCTGTGGCTTTAAGATTGATTTTGTAATCAGTAATATAATTAATGGCAATCGTATTGCCGTTGAATGCGATGGACCTACACATTTCCAAAATGAAGTTGATGAAATTTATGGTATTTATATTGATAGTGATGAAGAAAGACAAAGGGTATTAGAAGCAGCCGGGTGGGAATTTTATCGGATTAAATATTCAGACTGGATAAATGACAGATTTGACAGAAATAAAATTATAATGAATCTTGCAAATATTTTAAAATAAGAATGTAAAAATAATGCGAAACAATAAATGGCAGCATGGAGATGCTGACTTTAAACTTCCAGATTTTCCAGAAAATTACTTTGAAACTTCACTATTATATGATTTACCCATTATATTAGACCCGGAAGTAGGAAGTGAGATTTCTTTAGCAGTAAAAAGTACGGGAAAACATATTTTTGAAATAAAATCAAACGAACCCATTGATTTTTATTTGAAAGTCGGAGCAGTAAAAACATCTTATGGACCTTTAGTCACATTACTTTTTTATATCCCAGATAAAGACAATCCCGATAATCCAATATATATGTCAGACCGAGTTTTAAATCCCTTTGATATGAAAAGCTTTGAAAATTGGTTTAAACTAGCAAATCAATCTTATTGGCATTTAATGCTTATAAATGAAAAAATGGAAATTGATGGGTTCTATGAATTTGAGAATGGATATAATTTACAAGCTTCGCTTGAAACAATATTAATTGCTGTGATTGATTCAGGTCCAACTGATTACGAACTAGCATTGCAGGAATATTTCAAAGAATACACACTTCAAGATATCCTTCACGCAAAATAGTTATTTAATGATAAATAAATTCAACAAGGCTTTTTTAAAAGCTACTCTACTTCATAAAGGTCAAACAAGAAAAGGAACCTCTATTCCTTATATAGTCCATATATTAGATGTTGTTTCAAATTTGATTAAGAATGGAGCTTCAGAAGATTTAATTGTGGCAGGATTTCTCCATGATAGTATTGAAGATACCTCTTATACTGAACCACTTCTCAAAAAAGAATGGGGAGGTAAGGTTTATTCACTTGTCATGAGTAACACTGAGCCTGAAAACCGAATTTCAGAATCAGATTCTAAAAAAGTTGTCAGTTGGAAAATGAGGAAAAAACATTCATTGGAAGTACTACCAAGCAAAAATGATGACGAATTATTATTATTTGCCGCTGATAAACTGTCAAACTTAAATGATATCCATGCCGACTACTTAGTTTCGGGAAATGAGGTTTTTAAAAGATTCAATGCCCCAAAAAAAGAAATAAAATGGTATTACTCATCTATGATACCAATATTCAAGAAAAGATTGGGAAAAATTAGATTATATAAGGAATTCTTAGTAGCCCATAAGGCTCTTTTTGAGTAATTGAAAATATTTGCATCGACATTTGTCAAACGTTATTTCATAATAAAAAGAAATTATTATGGAATACTTGGACATGGAATTAATACAAGCAGGGGAAAAAGAGCTTGTAGAATTAAAAAATTTTAGAGAATCTATAGAATTTAATGAGCTAAAAGACTTTAAGAAAAACAAAATAGAAAAGAGAATAATAAGACTGGAATTAGCGCTTATTCATGAAAATCCTTTTCATGAAATAATCTTAACAAAATACTATAACTTAGTTTAAAGCTACCTACAAAGTCACCATAAACAATCCTACCTAATTGTCAAAATTTTTAGAGTTTCAATAGTTTTTTCGTTTAATTACATTTTTGAAACTTAAGAATACCCATTAAAAACTCAAAAAAATATACCTTTTCCGGCCATGAATCATTTGCATGCAAACTGCTTTGGCTAAAAAAAGCATACGACTTTATAATTGAAAGTAATTCTTTCAATGAAAGCGACTCCGTAATTAAATTAGGTGTAGGTAAAAACATGGTGGCTTCTATTAAATACTGGTCAAGAGCATTTGGACTCATTGATGAAAAAGGTCTTTCTACAGAGATTGCAGATTATATTTTTGGGAAAACCGGAAGAGACATATATTTGGAAGATATTGGGACATTGTGGTTGCTCCATTACCATCTTATTAAAACAGACAAAGCCTCTATTTATAATTTAGTTTTCAATGAGTTTAAAAAAGAACGATCATATTTTACAAAAGAACAGCTTTTAGCATTCATTAAAAGAAAGTATGATGAAAATGGAATTATAAATCTTTATAATGAAAATACTATTAATCTTGATATAAATATTTTTCTGAAAAATTACCTGCGACCTTCTAGTGATGATCAAGTTGATATAGAAGAAGATTTCTCTGGTTTGCTATTAGAATTAGATGTTTTAAAGAACTTTAAGCAAAAAGATGTTGATAATAGGCTAGTTAACTGGTATCAATTTGAGCACAATGAAAGGGACAATATACCCTGCGAAATTATATTTTATTCTATATTAGACAACTTTGAAAATTCTACAACAATCTCTTTTAATGATTTATTAATTGGTAACAACTCTCCAGGGTTAATATTTTCAATAAATTCTGATGGACTTTACAAAAAATTAATTGAAATTACTAATAGCTATAATAATGTTACATATTCAGAAACAGCAGGAAACCAAATTTTGCAAATATCCAAGAAATTTAACCCATACATGGTATTAAATGGATACTACAAAAAAAATTCACAATAGAAGCTTTTCACCATCCGTAAATATTTCGAGAGATAGAAATCTAAAGTTGGACTATATCCCGACTCAAAATTCTAGAAGAGTATATAGTGAGATTATTAAAGATTATGAAATTGGGATTAGGGCTTTCAGTATTATCGGTTCATATGGAATTGGAAAGTCATCTTTTCTCTGGGCATTAGAGAAATCATTAAATTCCAAACAAAATTATTTTAACTCAGAAAACCCGGATATTAAATTTGAGTATCACCCAATAGTTGGAGAATATAATTCTTTTATAAATTCATTTGCTAAATCGTTTGGTTTTAAAGCAACCCCAAATGTTGAAAGCATTTTTAAAAAAATAGATCAATATTATTCTAAAACAAAGAAAAAGGGCCTTCTAATAGTCATAGATGAATTTGGAAAATTCTTAGAATATGCATCCAAAAATATGCCGGAGAAAGAATTATATTTTATTCAGTTATTAGCTGAATATGTAAATAATCCAAATCATAATATTATTTTAATAACTACCTTACACCAAGATTTTAATGGTTACGCAATGTCCCTAACGCGTTCACAACAAAATGAGTGGACAAAGGTAAAAGGAAGATTAAAGGAAATCGCTTTTCAGGAACCGGTGGAACAGCTTCTTTCTCTTTCTGCTAAAAAAATAAAAAAATTAAGAATAAAGCATGATAGAAATAACTTAAAATTGCTTTTCAAAGCAATAGAGGCATCAAAGGTATTCCCCTTAAAAGATTATCTTAATGAAGAAGTATCCCACAATCTTGCTCCATTCGATATTTTATCTGCTGCTGCATTAACAATAGCTTTACAAAAATATGGACAAAATGAGAGATCCTTATTCACATTTTTAGAATCCAAAGGACATTTAAGCTTATTTGATTATGATAAGTTAAAGGATCCCTATTATAATTTAAGTTGTGTTTATGATTATCTCACTTATAATTATCATTCATTTATTTCAAGCAAATACAATCCTGATTATTCTAAATGGGCTGCGATTAGAAGCTCTGTTGAAAGAACAGAAAGTATATGCACTAAAGATTTACTAAGTCAAATTAAGATTGTAAAGACATTAGGATTATTAAACATCTTTTCGCCAAATGGCTCAATAATTGATAAGGATTTTTTATGTAAGTATTCCAAATATTCACTGGGCATAAAAAAGCCGGATTCACTAATTAATGAACTCGAAAAAAATAAGATAATTAGATTTGTAAAACATAACAGACGATATATACTTTTTGAAGGAACAGATTTAGACATTGAATTGGCTATAGACAAAGCCGGGCATTTTATAGAACGAATATCTAACGTTGTTGATGGATTAAACAAGTATTTTAATTTTCCATTTATTTTGGCTAAAGCAACAACTTACAGCAAAGGAACTCCGAGATATTTTGCATTTCATCTAAGCGAATCACCAGAATCGCTGCACCCAGAACGTGAGATTGATGGTTACATAAACCTAATTTTTTCCGAGGAATTATCAGAAGAATCTCTAAAAGCATTTTCTAAAAATTGTACGACAGCCACTCTTTTTGGAGTGTATAAAAATACTGAAAAGATCAAAAATTTATTATTTGAAATAGAGAAAATAAAGAAAGTAAAAGAGGATAATATTGATGATAGAGTTGCAGTAAGAGAACTAAATTCAATTTATAAACATCAAATAAATCTATTAAACTATTTTGTCTTCGATAGTATATATTCCGATACCTCAAATATAGTTTGGTATTTTAAAGGGGTAAAACAGACAATAAAAGGAAGAAAATCCTTAAATACCTTAGTTTCCAAGATATCCGATAGCATTTACCAAAAGACACCAATTTATAGAAATGAAATGGTAAACAAAACAAAATTATCAAGTCCTATACAAACCGCAAAAAGAAATTTGCTATCTAGATTGACGGAGGAATGGAACAAAGCAGATTTTGGATTTGAAGATGAGAAATATCCACCCGAAAAAACAATTTATCTCTCATTGATCAAAGAGACAGGTATCCACTATAGAACAAAAGATGGATATGGGCTTGGAATACCAAAAGATAATACATTTACTCCACTTTGGGAAGAAGGTGTCAAATTCATTACCAATTCAAAAAATAACAGAAAAAATTTACAAGATTTATTTGATATTTATTTAAAAGAACCATACAAATTAAAAAGAGGATTTCTCGATTTTTGGGTACCAATATTTTTGTTTACAAATAGAGATAGTTTTGCTCTTTTTAATAACAATATCTTTATTCCAAACTTCACTTCTGATATATTTGAACTAATTATAAAGAAACCTAGGAATTATGAGATTAAAGCATACAATTTTACCGGCATAAAAATTGAAATATTTAATAAGTATAAAAAGTTATTAAACTTAAATCAAAATAACGAAATTACAGGTCAATCATTAATTGAAACAATAAAACCTTTTTTGGTTTTTTATCGTCAATTACCTCAATATGCAAGAACAACTTCCAGATTAAGTAAAGATACCCTAGCTTTTAGAAGCGCAATACAGAATTCTACCGAACCTGATAATGCTTTCTTTGAAACTTTTCCGCAAGCCTTTGGATATGATATAAACAAACTTAAAAGTAACACAAATTACCTAGAGGAGTACATCTCAAAATTACAAAAAAGCATAACAGAATTACGAACTTGTTATGACTTATTAATAAATAGGTTTGAGGATTTTATTGCTAAAAATGTAATTGGC
Organism: Ignavibacteriales bacterium; assembly: GCA_020635255.1. Lineage (NCBI taxonomy): Bacteria > Pseudomonadati > Ignavibacteriota > Ignavibacteria > Ignavibacteriales > Ignavibacteriales bacterium. Next base: position 472,541 of record JACKAC010000001.1, on the reverse strand, counting down.
GATAAATCAACTTATTCAAAAATGCGTGACCTTTTGCAACAACGCTATCGGTACATAAAAGAATTTTTATTGTTGCCAGATCAGAAAGTTTTTTATGCAAGACTTTACTCAAAAATTGATGATAAAAATTCTTGGCTGAATTCCTTAGCCCAACCACTAATAAATAAATCATTAGAGTTAATTAGTGACAAAGAAGAAAATATTCTATACGAAAGATTTTCTGAAATAATCCATGAATTGGATAATATGTGCGAGCTAAATGAAAAAACAGTGAATAAAAGTAATGAAATTGTGTATAAGATTGAAATTGCAAATATTCTCACAGGATTAAAAAAGGATATTATTAGATTTCCAAAAAGCAAAACAAAAGACATTACAGAACTACAAAGAATACTAAAGCAACACTTGACAAATGACTACTCAATAAATGTTGCAACTTTAACATACATATTAGAAGAATTATTAGAAGATGGAAAAAAGAGTTAGACATGTTTTAGGAATCTCTGGTGGAAAAGATAGTGCAGCACTTGCAATCTACCTTAGGGATAAATACCCAAGTTTAGATATTGAATATTACTTTTGTGATACCGGCAAGGAATTGGACGAAACATATCAACTAGTTGAAAATTTAGAAATATACTTAGGGAAAAAGATTCAAAAACTTAATGCAGCTCAGGATAGTCATGAAGTTCCATTTGATCATTTTCTTAAACTGTATGGTGGGTATCTTCCCTCTTCAACAGCAAGATGGTGCACAAAAAAATTAAAATTAGAGCCCTTTGAAGATTATGTTGGTGACAATCTAGTTGTATCTTACGTTGGAATACGTGGAGACGAGAATAGAGAAGGTTATATTTCAAAGAAAGATAATATTCAATCTATATTTCCATTTAGAAAGAATATATGGAGTGAGGATGTTATTAATAAATTATTTAAGAACGAAAATATCGGGTATATCAAAGAATTATTCCTAAAGCATAGTAACGTTTCAGATAGGATTATCGAAATAATAGATTCTCCACTTTCAATCAACAATACAAAAGCAAATAAAATAAATACATTATTAGATTTAAGCATATCCACTTTTAATAAAGTTGTATTTGATTTTCTTCAAACGACAAATTATCCTTTAGCAAATGAACTTGACTATCCGATTTTAGAGAATGAGGATATACTTATAAGAGATGACATCTTTAGAATTCTTAGGGATAGTGGTGTTGGAGTCCCCAGATACTATGAAAAAATTGAGTTTGAAATCAATGGCAATAAAGGGGAATATGCTAGAAGCAGATCAGGTTGTTTTTTTTGCTTTTATCAACAAAAAATTGAATGGGTCTGGCTATTTGAGCAACACCCCGAATTATTTAAAAAGGCTATGTCATACGAGAAGGATGGATATACTTGGATGCAAAATGAAAGTTTAAGCGATTTAATTCAACCAGAAAGAATTAAGCAAATAAAGGATGATTACACAAAAAAGATAAATTCAAAAACCAATAACTCCCCTTACCTTTTAGATATACTTGACGAATCTGAAGGAGAAGGTTGTGCATCTTGTTTCATTTAATATTTTGGTAAATAATGGATCCTTCTAGAACTTTTTTTAATTCTCTTAAAGATTTTTTTCTTGATATAATTGGTTTTTTAATTCCCGGAATTTATTCGTTATTCCTTCTTACATTTATTTTTCCATATGAGAATTTCAAAAATCTACTCATACCCGAATATGAGGTTATAACTTTATTGACCCTTACATACATAATGGGATATATAATTTTTGGAATTAGCGAGCTATTTGATAAAATATTCCGCTACCGAATTAGGATTGAGAAAGGATTAAAAGAAGGTCCTGTTTATGGGATTTCCCAAATACATTACTATAAACATCTATGTAAATTAAATTACAAAGTCGACATTAAGCAAATATCATTCAGGAGTGTTCGTAATTATTGTATGAGCAAATTTCCTGAAATGGATGAAAAAATTTATAAATTCCAATTTAGGTCAGAATTTAGTAATCACATTGCAAATATATCTTTAATCGCTTTTGTGATTTATCTATTAATAATATACCCCTTTTATGATAATTGTAATTTTAATTTTTTTACAATTATTTTATTATTTATAGGAATAATTTTAAAATCTGTAAGAAAAAGATTCTTTACAATAGCACAGATTTTACCAATGACTATTTATATTTCTAATACTAATGGAGAATAAAGCTAAAATATACTTATCGGGAGGATTTCATTCTAATTGGCAAAAAAATATAATAGACAAATTGGGTAACCGATTTATTTTTTTTAATCCAAGGGAACATAAACTCGAGAGTATTGAAGAATATACAACATGGGATATTCACTACATTAAAGAGTGTGATATTTTCTTTGCATACATGGAGAAAACTAATCCATCAGGTTATGGTCTTTGCTTTGAACTAGGATTGGCATATTCTCTAGGCAAAACAATTATTTTAGTTGACGAGAAATCTCTTGAAGATGATACGTTCAGGAAATATTTTCAGATTGTTTATTTACCCTCAACTATTGTATTTGATGATATAGATAATGGAATAAAATTTTTAGAAAAATTTTCTATTTAACGTAATTTTTTACTTTATATAACCTTTCAGAATGATGTGGTTTATCTACATTATAGACACCATCGCTCAACTCAACGATCCATCTATAAAGAATTTGAATATTGTCCGTAATTTCCCACTTACGAGGTGTCGGGACTGTTGTACAGTTCTTATGTATCCAATCTTTAGCTCTCCCAAAATAAATTTCACCATTCTCATCAATATTTTCCAAAAAACCATTTATAAAGGGGTGATTAAAAAAAGCTTTCTTTACTGATAGCATTAGATCTTCTTTTTCTAAATCCAGATTAACATCATATAGTGCTAAATCATGGAGAGCACAATTAAAATCAATCTCGGAATACTCACTCCTTTTATAATATACATCTAATAATTTTTCTGTATTATAGGACATTGGTAAAGAAGAAATTAAAAAGTTTCTATCAGGTGCTACTAATTCAAAATCTATATCAATTTGAGGTTTTATTGCCTGAGAATTTTCAATCTGTTCCTTAAATTGTTCATATACTACATCCGTTATTAAAATGCTATTATTAATTAGTTTGTTAAAGTAGAGCTGTTCGTCAATTGAGATGTTTTCTACAATTGTACCCAGTTCATAATTGTAATTATTAGAATTCGGGATATTTAAAGCTCTTGAAGAAATATTAGCGCTTCCCATAAAACATCTTTTACCGTTATCAATAAAAGCTTTTAAATGAAGCCTTGGATTTCTATAAAGATATATTCCCTTTTTATTTAAGTATGGATAAATTTCCAAATCAGATACACCCATTATTAAATCTAAAGGTTCCCATCTAACTACAACTATATTTACACTTTTAGAATTTTCAATTAGAGATTCTAATGAATTTAGCTTTATATATGGACTAAATATTGTTAATAATTTCGCATTAGCTACAAAATCAAGCAATTTATCACCAAGGTCTACCCCATTTCTAAATATTTTGCTGGACATTGTTTTACCTAATTGTTGATACTATAAAGAAATAGTTTATGTTTAGCACGGGATGATTCAGTATACATTCTTTTTTTAAATTCATTTGGTAAAATGTTACTTACATCAATAATAAAAAGAATGTCAACTTCTAACCCTTTAAAAGTTTCGATAGTTGTGAAATGAATACATTTATCTAGAAATCGTCCCTTATTGTCAAGGGATTTAATTTCAAAATCCCCTATATGCTTTAAATTTGAGATAGAGGAATCTTTTTTTTCTGAGTTTAACAATATCAATATTTGATCATTCCTTATGCTATGATCTCTCATGAGTTTTTCAATATCTTGAATTAATAAACGTTGAATATCAGTTGAATTATTACATTTCCGAAGAACGACAGAATCTCCCTCTGGATTACCATATCGATTAATCTTGTCATCAATTACTTCTTCTAAATAGCAAATAATCTTATTAGTATTCCTGCAGTTATATTTTAGATTAAATTTTGTAAAAGTTGTTTCCTCAGGAATTGCAACATTACGTCTGAATATATCCTGCATCATATCCATAAATATTATTGTTTTTGAATTTTTTTCTAAAAATTTGAATAGAACTTCAAACCACAGTTCCTTGAAATCTTGCCCCTCGTCAATAATTATGCAATTAAATTTTCCTAAAGAAAAGCTATTAATTATATTATCAAGTTTTGCCGGGACATCAAGATCCCAAAAATCGTCATTTGATTTATCATTTGCTTCCCACCAATGCTTGTCATGTTCTTCAATGATTCTTTTAGCAAATGAATGAAAAGTGCATGACACTATATTTTCATTATTTCTGATTCCCAATTCGTATGATAATTTATTAGAAAGTGTTCTATTAAAGCACATTAGTAATACCTTTTTATTATTCTCGGCGTATTCCTGTGCGAGTGTCTTTGCAATAATAGTTTTTCCGGAACCTGCGGGACCTTTAACTAGAAGTTTATTGTTTTCGGCTAATTGTCTAAAAATCTCAATTTGATCTTTTATTAATTCGATAAACTTATTTTCATCATTTTTTATTCTAGACCCTAGTACTTGAACAAACCCAATACCCCTAAGTAAACTATTTACGAAACTTTCGTATTCCCATTTTTTGCATCCGTTTTTGCTAGGATATTGATTCTTCAAATCTATAAACAATTGATCAATTGCTTTCTCAAAAAATGTTAGTTTTTTTTGATCTAAAATTACATTTTTGTTTAAATTTGTAGGCAAATCTGTTCCGTATGGAATTTGACAATCTGGGAAACAGAGTGCCCACCCAATCGGAATAGATTTTGATATTGATTTGTATCTATTGATTAAGCTATGTGTAGCCGAGCTTGCCTGTTCATCAGGTCCTAGTTTGAGTTTTTTTGAATTCTGATACCATTCTTTTTTAATCCCATCAAATAAAATAATTCCTCCTTTAACTTCCAAGCAAATTATTCCCTTACAAGGTAAGCACACTATAAAATCAATTTCATATTCATTTTTTTCAAAGTTACTTAATGCAACAAACTTCCTAGCATAGAAAATATCAAATTTGTTGGATAAAAAAGATAATTTTTCAAAAATTATTTTTTCGGCAACATTGTTTGATTTTGAAGGAAATTCTTGAGGATATATCATAGCCTGTATTCGTTAAAACTAATACAAAGAAATTTTGAATACATAGAATTAACCGAATTTTGTTTATTCTTCATTTAAAAATTTTTCAGCAATTCGACCCCAATCCTGTCGGGCTTCCTGCGTTCTGTTTTTAGGATTGCCATCAGGTTGTTCATCTTCATACCTTCCCCAGGCCATCAACAATAACTTTAATCCAGACGAAGCATTCTCTAATCGTTCTTTTAGCTCTTCTTCCGATGCTGATTCTGTTGATTCTGACAATACTTCAACCAATTTGTGATATGCTGGATGATTCACATTTAAAGATATTATTATTTTGCCCCCCCTTGATTTTACAGTAAAAAAAGCTGGCGTTTCAACATCAGCATCCACAAAAGAGTACTTTAAATCATTTTTAAATAAAGTTTTGAAAACTCCTGCGGGGTCATCAACACCATCATCCATTAGACTTTTTTTAATGTCATCTTCTTTTTCCTCATCAGACATTGTTTCCTGTTCATCACTTGTTCCAAAATGACCTTCTTGTTTTCTTTCTTCAGTTGCTTCCGTAGCCCTCTTTTCAGGTGAATCTCCATACCTGGAAACATCGGAAGATTTGCTGCCTGTTCTTTGAGTTTTTAGGTGAGCCCTCATACCGCTTAGATTAGTAGTAATACCTTCAACAATATCAATTAATAACGATTTGGGGTCATTTTCCTCATTCAATTTATCCTTAAACTGTTGCATAGTTAATCCTTCAGTTTTAAGCATTTCTTCAAAATCAACTTTCCCTAAATCACTAAAATTATTAGCAAATTGTTTGTTGTTTGTAACACCAAATATTTCATCTAGAGCAGGGGGAAATTCAATTTCAATTCCCCACCATCTTTCTCTTGTGTCGTAGTGTATTACAAACGACTGATCCAAATCTAATTCTCTACCAGCTCTCATTATTGAAATACCAATATTTTTAGCAGCATGTTTACCATATGGTCTATCTCCAGGATTATGCCCTTCTCTTGCTTCTTTTTTTGCAATAGAATACCTGACCTTAACTTCATACGTTTCTCCGTTATAAAATACTTTATGAATTCTTTCTGAGGATTCGTCACCCCATTTCACAAACATAGGCTCGTTGTTATATGGTTCGGGGCAAGAGGTATTTTTCATTAAATACATTGGGTCATTCGGTAGAGCTACTCTAGTTACTAAATTATCTAAATCACGTTCATTGAAGGTCACCATTCTTATTTTAACTTTTTTATCAGCTAAATATTTTCTATACATTCTTCCAATTAATAACTCAGAATTATCCATAATTGCTTTTCCGGTTTTCCAAACACATTTATCAATTGTCGACCAAACCACAAGTGTACCAGAATTAATAAAATTTTCACCAACCTTTTCCCAAATGTTTGGAATCGGTTTCTTTATGGGCTTGGGAACTTCGACTAAAGATTTATCTAATATTTCATCAATATCTAAATATGAGTAAATAGCATTCTCAACTCCATTCTGCCATGTCCATACTTCTACTCTTTTTGCTTGCGAAATTGATGATGAAGGTAAACCCATACCAAATTTACCAATACCCTTTTGATTATTTTTTTCTAAATGTGTTCCATTCCCGAATTGTAGTGCCATTCTAAGAGTTTCACTTGACATTCCCTCTCCATTGTCTAGCACAGCAATTTTGTTAATTCTTGAAACTGTCCTCATAGATAAATTTTCGTCTTTTTCTAAGCATAATAATTCTACATTCTTTGCCTTATGTTGAATTGAATTATCCATCAATTCAGCAAGTGCATAAGCCGCATTTTTATAACCATTGTCTCTCATTGCTTTAACTGCAAGGTGAGCCGGTACAATTGAATTGTCCATTTTATTAATTATTTAGTTAATAATAAAGAATTACCAAACATCTTCCCAATTGTAAAATGCATTTTCTATTTTATCAAACCCCGGTAAACAAGTGTCTACAACAGTTACAATTTCCGCTATATCATTACCTCCCAATTTAATCCCACGAATTGCTCTACCTACCATTTGACTATATAGAACGAGGGAATCTGTCGGTCTAGTGATTACAGCACAACTCGTTTTCGGTGCATCAAAACCTGTTGTTAGTATCCCATAATTACACAATATTGTTGGTTCAGAAGAATTGTTCTTAAAGCTTTCAATAACCTTCTTTCTTTGTTCACTATCAGTATCTGATGTAAGTGAATAGGCATCAATGCCTCTCGCTTGTAAACACATTGCTAATAAATTCGAATGGTTTACATTTAAAGCAAAAAGAATTATTCTATTATGCTTGATTATCAATTCTTCACATTTTTGAATTATTAAAATATTTCTTTTTACATCGTCAGATAACTTTTTTATAAAATCATCCGGTAATTGTAACCGATTCTTTAAGTAGTTTAAATCATTCTGTGATATATTTAATCCACTGCTGTAAAATAGTGGGGAATTAACAATTTTCGCCAAATATCCTTTATTAATTAAATATTCAATTGGATTACTATATCCATCAATTTTTAAAGTAACTTTTTGTCTCTTAAAAAAATCAGAAAGTTCCTCGTCAATACTAGGATCATTCCAAGTTCTTCCTGGCGTTGCCGATAGCCCTAATAAGGGTGTCCCAAATGACATTAACATACTGAGAGTTGATTCATAAGTAGGAGCAATGGCCATATGAGCTTCATCCATAATTAAAAGTGATGAATTATCAGCTAAACTACTTATCATACCCGGGTCAGAAGATGCAAGATTATATAACTTATTTATTCCGCAAACTAAAAATCCATCTTTTAAGTCATCTATACTGAACTCAGAATTAGCCCAATACTTTTTTATTGTAATATCTCTGTTTCCAATAAATCCCCAGGCTTTCTTGAATTCATCAACAGCTTGTTCACATAATTCTTCTCTATGAGCCATCCAAATAAATAAAGACGGTTCATTTGTTCTTAGTAATTGACACAAATAGTTCATTGTAGTTCTTGTTTTTCCCGAACCTGTAGGCATATGAAGCATTACTCTACTATTTTGAGAATTCAATTTATCTGTTAATTCTGAAACTACGTTTCTCTGATATTTATATAAGGGATATAAGCATTTACATTTAATATTCCTTTCAAATTTTTTAGTATCTTCTTCCTTTTGTTTTAATTCAAAAAACTCAAACAATATCTTCAAATCTTTATTTGATCTAAATGTTTTGTTTTTCAATTCTCTGTAATAATCCGATCCATTTAAGCCAAGGTTTGAAACAAGATTTTTTGCTTCTCCTGGCTTTAATAAATCAAAAAAAATATCGCGAATAATTTTATTTCGTAAAAGCTCTATTGGAGAATAAATTTTAAGCAGTATTCTTTTCATCCTACTTATCCTCGTTAAATCCGTGTCAAGAGAGCTCAAAGTTTTTATGGTCGGTTTTCCTACAATCTCTTGAATTACATCTTCATCGAATCTTGAGATAAATTGTTCAAAGTTCATATTTCTTAATTATTTTTTTTCAATAATTTTTGAAATTGCATAATACAATTCTTCAACATCATTTTTAGTGTTGAATTTCCCTAAGGAAAACCTAATCGAATTTGAAGCGTTTTTTATATTTAGACCCATTGCTGTTAATACATGCGAAGGTTGCATTATAGCGGATGTACATGCTGATCCATTTGAAAGTGCAAAGTCATCTAGTTGAGATAGCATCCAATCAATGTCGGAAGAAGAAAAACAAATATTAGAGACATTATGTATTCTTTTGTCAGAAGTTCCATTAACAAAAGTTCCTTTAAATTTTAAAATTAATTCCTCCAAATAATTTCTTAGATCATTAATTTTAAGAATATTCTCCGCCATTTCTTCTTCAGCAATTTTACAAATTTTTGCGAATCCTATTATTGCAGGAACATTTAATGTTCCACTTCTTAAGTTAAATTCATGGCCACCACCATGGTGTAATGGTTGTATAGAAACGGTATTATTGCTAAAATTTCTAATATAAAGGCCTCCAATTCCTTTTGGACCATGGAACTTGTGAGCCGAAAATGCTAACATATCAACTTCAAGTTCCTCAACATCAACAGGTATTTTACCAACCGCTTGTGTTGCATCACTAAATAGTACAGCACTTGTATTTTTCACCAATTTTGAAATATCTTTAAACGGTTGAATTACTCCTGTTTCATTGTTGACCAACATTATACATACTAATATTGTTTCTTTAGTTATATTATCCTTTAAAACTTCTAAATCAATCAATCCATCAAAATTTACATCTAAGTAAGTAATATCAAAGCCGATTTCTTCTAGATATTTACAAGTGTCAAGGACTGCTTTGTGTTCTGTTTTTAAAGTCAATATATGATTACCTCTATAACGATTAGAGATTGCATAACCTTTTAGTGCAACATTTATACTCTCGGTAGCACCAGAGGTGAAAATTATATCATTTAAATTACAATTTAAGAATGATGCTATTTGCTGCCTAGAACTTTCTACTCTACTTTTTATTTCTAATCCGAAATTATGGATGCTAGATGCGTTTGCATATAGATCAGTATAATAGGGGATCATTTCTTTTAGTACCCGAGAATCTAATTGTGTAGAAGAATTATTATCTAGATATACCATTAAAAAATATAATGTGTGATATATAAATTATTTGAGAGAATTTAAATTATATAAAATAATAAAACATTGCAATATTAAACATTTAAAATAAACATTAATAACCATTTATAGGATTAATGTGGTATAATATAATAAATCATATTGAAGTAGTACTTTATTTAAATTAATTAACTATACATTATGGACAAATACTTAGTTCAAATTCCCTACTCATACCTAAGATATGGTACAAAAAGCGGATATGTTTATGCAGAATCCCGGGATGAGGCATATGATCTTGCTGTTGATGATTGCATGTATAATGAAGATTATGATGATGATGGAGATTCCGGAGAAACGGAATGTGATTACAACAACGTTGAGGTCATATTAGATGAATCTGATATAAGCGAAGATGAAATTCCTTCAAGACAGCAGTATTACAACACACCTACACAATATTCTCAATACAATCTACCAGATTATTTTCTCTCAGAAGTAAACACCCTTTAATTAAAAATCAATTTAAAACTTAAAAAAGGAGTAAACTCATGTGGAACTCAAATGGGAGCCAGGGGCAAAGTACGTCCACAACAGAATCTTTAAAGATCAAATGCAACGGAAATGAAATAGATGCAACCGGATTATCCGGCATATCTCTTTCCGAAAAGATTAAACAAGTAGCCCGGGATTATCAAATAGGTAAATTCGACATTTACGATGCTTGTAATAGAGTGATCAATCCCTCTGAAATAGAAAGAGGAGAATTCACAGGCCCGCTTACTATAATCAGATTCAATTCTGCTGCTGCTTAAAAGCGATAATGAATGAAAGATATTCATATGGGAGAAGCTTACAGAGCTTCTCCCATAATTGTTAAAACAAAATTAATGCAAATGGAAAACCAGAATAACTTATACAACATTATTAGCAGGAATGGACAAGACCTCAATAACAATTTCAAGCCGGATCACTTCAAGAATATTATTATCGAAGAATTAAATATTCAGGAAGTTCTTTCTAAATTAACTCAAACTAAGCAGGAAAAAATAAAGATAAAAGAATTAATACTTGAATCCCAGATTGATTATATAAATTCAGTAAAGCAGTTGAAGATTGTATTTGAAACTGAACTGTTTAATATGACCGAAAGAATGAATGATATCTACAACAGAGAAATATTGAAAATAAAATCTCTGTATCACGAAACTGTCGCAGGCAATTTTATGATGACAATAATAAAGTTGCTTGAGAAGGAACAAATTTGCTTAGTTATTAAAGATGGAACCATGTGGATGTATAAATACTACAACCCATCTTTCCCGGTTAGCGAGGCTTACCACCAGGATGGACATGAAATAATTTATGATGAACCTGTGTGTTATCTAAAGGGAATATATCTAAACATCCTTCATCCGCAAATAACAAATGGCTCAATTATGGTCTCCTCAGAAAAACAACATCCTAATGTCCGTGGGAAAGGGTTTTCCGAAGCATGCCCTGGTACTTTATCTAAAAGGGAAATTCCAATTGACAGACCCGAGGAACTTATTTCATTCATGAAGGAAATTTGTACAGTATATGAAAAGATACACCTTCAATCAGCTTATTATACTCCAACTACAACTTACAAACTAAATGAACAAAAAGAATCATGGACAACTTAATTTCTGAATTATACAAAAGACAAGAAGACCACCTCCCTTCTTTTTCGGACAAATCAGCAATTGTTATAGGTTGCGGAGGAGTGGGTTCCTGGATTGCAATAGACCTGGCATTAATAGGAATGGGAAGCATAATATTAATTGATAAAGACCAACTTGAAGCAAGTAACCTTAATAGAACTTTATTTAAGGTTACTCAGATAGGTGAATCCAAAACCAAGGCTGTGGAATCTCTTATTCATGAAAGGAGACCCGATGCGATAGTTTTATCAATAGAAGATTATTTTAAAACAGAACATCTCGAAAAATATAATGTTGATTACGTTTTTGATGCGACAGATAACCTGGCATCCCGAAAACTAATCAAGGATTTGAAGGATCAAGACACTCTTCATATACCATATTGTAAATGTGGCTATGACGGTTATTTCGCAACCCTAAGTCTGAATGAATTTGAAGCAGGCAGATGGGGTGAAGAAGGATCCTATCAGATAGTATCAAGCTTTTTTGGCACTCCACAGATCCTTTCAGCAATTGCTGTTATTGAAATGCTACTCTTGGAAGATACAAAGCAGATTAGTGTAAACTTCAAATCCAATAATTTAATAAACAAAATAGGAGAAGCATATGGAATCAGCCAAGAATAGCTGGGATTCTGAGCTAAACATTAAAAATGGTGTAGATGTAATTGTTCCTATAAAATTAATACTGGTTTGCGATGCCATAAGTAAAATTGTTGGAGATAATGAATTTTCAATTGTAACAACCATGAATGAAGAAAAAGATCTAGAAATAAGATTATCCGAGGAATACTATATTCCAAAACAAAAAGTCTCACATTCCAGTATCGATTATCTTCCAGATGATTTCACTCATAATGTTGTAATTCATCGCCATCCAGAAGGCTGTTACTCTTTTAGCCGTACAGATCATGAGTATATAAACCAGAATTTCATTTTGAGTCTTTTATATACTTATGAAAAAGGTTTTGTTAATGGGCTATATAATCTTAAACATAAAGCAGGGATAATACAAATTCCCGTCCACATAACAATCGATTCTGGAATTCATGGAATTGACACCTCAAACATTGAAAAGATAAAGCAAATTTCCAGGTTTATTGATGATGATAACGCTTCCCTTAATATAAAAAGAAAAACACAAAAAAAAGAGGAAGAGGAATTTTTTAAAGACAAACTATCAAAAGAAGAATCAATCGACGAATTGACAACCCGTATGGATCTAATGGAAGAATATGTTTTCCAGGGATTCTAGTCAAATCTTATTTTTAATTCAAATATTGGAGGTCCTATGGGCAATATGAGCAAGATGATTATTATTATAATAAAAGAAATCTTTATTGAATTACTTAAAGCAATCATAAATAGACTTCGGCGAAGATAAATTATACTATTATACTTCTTGAAGAGGGATTTCAATTTTGACTTCCCTCTTTTTTTATTTAATTAAAACATTTTAATATGAAACTATTTACAAGTGAAATAGAAGATAGAGCCCAAAAACAATACCCGCTTGCCAATGATCTTGATAACCAAATAGTCGTTGCAAAGTTTTTTAATCCAATTGGATCAGGAACATGGTATCTGGTAAACCAAGACCCGGAAGATCCGAATTACTGCTGGGGAATAGCTGATTTATTTTGCGTAGAAGTCGGCAGCTTCTCAAAATCAGATCTAGAAAATACTAGATTACCTTTTGGACTAAAGATTGAAAGAGATTTATACTTTGACGAAGTTAACGCAGGTGAGTTATATCGTAAGCTTTTAAAAGAAGAAAATAATTAAAATAATCTTCAAAAATGAAAATTTCGTTTTGTTTTACTCCTATCCTCCGGAATTTCCAGTAAAAACCAACGAATGTTTGGACCTGTACCGACATAAATAAAAACAGCTTTGTGATACCCCTTCTTGAAAACTACAGGTTGACCAACATCTGCATTTGTACCTTCGAAGTAATTCTGATTCCCAGGAGGAATTATTGTATCTCTTTCTGAATAATATCCATAAACATATTGATAAATGTCATTTTCATACTTATAAAGATGCTCAAGGTAAATTGTTTGAGAATTTACATTTATGCCAACGACAATCATCCCGAAAAGAGAACAAAAAAATAGAAACTTCATTTTCTTCTAAATTTTAAGGATTTTTAAAATAATGCCCAAAATTTTTGGGCATTATTCTTCCACCTCTTACTTTTTTCCTTTACCGAGGAAATCAAGAATTGCTCCGGCTAATGCACCAACAGCTGCAACAACTGGAGCAGCTTTCTTAATTGTTACAATAATTTTTCCCCAATCCGTTTTTTTACCCATGTTTTTTGAATAAATATGTTGGTTATTGACAAATAAAATTGAAATAATTTTACTATCTAAACCTTATATAATCATCTTCAAGCCTCAAGGTACTCTTATTTCTTAATCTGTCATACAGAAACCCCATCCAGGAGTTTCCATTTTTAACAAATCTGAATTCCTTCTCTACAATAAAATTTGTTCTGCCAACAAATCTTAACCTTGGAGGCAATCCACCTGCAACATCATACACATCTGTTACACCGCTCAAACGAATTTGCATTCTTTGTTCTCTTCCATCACCTTTTGTTGAACTTGAAACCCCATCTTTACTTAAGATATCCATGTTTGTAATAGCAAGATTTTTATAAACCCCATCTTTTTCCATAAAGATCGCGGTATTATATTGATAATTCTTATAAGGGATCTTACTTATTAGCTCATATACACCTGATTCGATTTCATAATCCGACGGTCCAGGTTCAGTGTATTCATTTTTTGAGGAATCTTTGCCGGTTGATTCACTTTCTGAATCTTTCCCACAAGAATACAATATCAACATTACAAATAATCCAATTATTATATTTTTCATTTTTGGAGTTTTAAGATTAGCGAATAATTATACAGCATATTTGATAATTATTCAATTGATTTAGTTAGTTTAAATACAGCTTTTAACGGGTAAACTAAGATTATAATTTTCCTTAGTTTTGAATGTGCCAAAATACAGCAAAAATAAATCAAATTTCGGACATTTAATTAAAACCCACCGAAAATTAATGGGCTTAACACAAGAAGAATTGGCTGATCAGGTGGGTGTAAAATTTCAGCAGATTCAGAAATATGAATATAATTTAAATCTTCCATCAATTGAAAACGGAATTAAGATTTGTAAGATCCTAAAAATACCAATTGAAAAGATATTTGGTGAAAACCATAAGGATGACCTCTTAAAGGAGGCTAAAAAGGATATTGTTGACAACTACCAACTGGTAAAATTGTTAAGCCGTAATAAAGAACTGTTGCCTTTTATTCGGGCTTATGACAGCAATAGAAAAGAGCTACAAAATATCAATTTTAGTGCAATTTTGAAGGATTTCCTGAAACTATCCCCAAAGTCCCGTAAAGCTTTAAAAGATGTCATTAAGAAGCTTCCCTGAGCGTTATTTGAGCTTTGAGAGACGTCCAATCAGTTTGGGTCTATAACAACCATACCCAAAATTTAAACATTATTTCTTGTCTTTTTGGATTTCTCATTTAAAAGGTTATATATCTTATATACCGGGAGACTCGTTTAATTAACATCAATTTTCCCTCTATTTTAATAAATATTCACTATAAAATATGCTACGACAATATGATATAAACCGAACCATACCATTTAACTATAATTTGGCTAATAACGGAAATGATGTTATTGAATCAAATATTTTTGAACAGCTTCCTATTAGTAAAGCAAGAAAAGTTGACATTAAGAAAAGATGCCTTAATAATATTTTCTCTAATTTAAAATTCTCTGAGAAAAGTCGTAGTTACCTTCCCGTAGCCCGTAAACCAAGTTATTATACACAAATTCCAAAAAGGTATAGAACAGACTTCCAAACATATGACATAATGACTTCTGTTATTGATGGGCTTGAAAATATGGGATTACTAGAATCTGTACCGGGTTTTATTGATTATTCAAAGAAAAAAGGAAGGCTTACAAAAATTAAACCTACGGATAGTTTTAAAGAATTAAGCGGCGGATTAGCAGTTAATTCAATAACCCAATTGGAACCAAGTGAACTTGTTATTTTAAAAAAGAGATTTGATAATACATTAATGGAGTATAAAGACGATAGAATAATTAAAGAAATTAGAAATCAACTAAAAAAATACAACGAATTAAGGCAAAATTGTAAACTATCACTAAAGGGGCTTTCTACAAATGAGATCCAGGACAATATGGATTTCCTAATGTTGAATTCTGCAAGTTTAGTTGTGCCCGATCAAGAATTAAAACTGAAGAATCCTTTCATGTATAGAGTGTTCAATGGGTCATTTAAAAAGGGAGGAAGATTTTACAATGGCATTGAATCAAATATGCCCAAAGAACTGAGGGAAAAAATTTTGATAGATGGTGAGGAAACAATTGAATTAGATTATAATTCCTTCCATGTACGTATATTATACCATCAAATTGGAAAAGACTTCAAAACAGACGCCTATTCCTGCTTATCCGGAAATTGCCCTCAAATGAGGCAAGTTTATAAATTAGCGGCAATGTGTTCTATAAACGCATTAAGCAAAAACACTGCTATACAAGCTATCAGGAAACAGATCGTGGAGAATGGATTAAAAAGTACAGTTAGCAGTATAGATGATAAAGGAATTAATACACTTTTAGAAAAGTGGGAAGCTTACCATTCTGAGATAAAACAGTTACTTTATTCGGATAGGGGTGTAAGGCTGCAAAATTTAGATTCTAAAATTGCTGCCGGAATTATTCAAATATTTATGGATGCTGGGGAAGTCTTACTTTGCATACATGATTCGTTTATTGTTAAAAAAAGTTTAAAGGAAATGCTTTATCAAGCAATGATGACAGAATACAAAAAACACTTACCTTTTGCCCCGGTTATATCATAGTAGGTTTATTGGTTATTATAGTTATATTGTATTTATTGATTGGATATTCAGTGCTTAGCTTTATTTTACTTCTACTAATATTATATTCTCCTACAGAAAGGGAAACTTAAGCTGAAAAGGCTTATGAACAAAGCCTTTCAGCCGGCACCTGCGAAAAATCCATAAACCTGAATCCCAAATCAGAAAAATTAAAAATAATTTTATCTGAACAGTTTGATTAACTGAAAATGTTAAATTAGAATTAGTTAGCTCAAACTTGGCTCACCATTCTAGAACCTCATTTACGGTATCGGACGACTCTATGCCTTGATTGAATTAATCCGATTTATTATTTTGCTTTCACTGTTCAACAGAGGACAGTAATAAAAAGCAAACAACGATGAGGTAGCTAGTTAATTAATCAAACCCAACATAAGGAGACAAGCCGTAAACAGAAGATAACAAACCTTGTCAAACCTTCCAAAACACACATTTCAGAAAAACTGCTTTTAGAATATCTCTAATAGCAAATCAAATGATCAAACGACGGTCCCTTGGAGTTTTAAAGGGATGCATCTGACTCAAAAATTTAACATACATTTCAGGCAAGGGTGATTTACGCCTTTGAAGAAATACGGTGTCTTTCATACAATATGAAAGGATATCACTATATGTCCATAACGGACGATGGCTGATATCTGGTTTGAGAGACAGGTATACCCAAAAGGGTAACCAATTAATAATTTAATATATGTTTAAACATGAAACCCGAAATTGAAAAATCGGAAAAAATAATGCTGAACGGTGATTCAGCAACAGAAATCCTAAACCTATTAAGTAAATTTTATAGAAAAGGAACAGACGCGACGATTGAGATACTTTTGTTAGATTGTGATCAACTTTCAATAAATGAATGTTTAACAATTTCAAATTTACTCACATCTATTCAAGACAAGTTCGAAATTCAAACATTCTCATCAGATGTAACAGTCAAACAATTAATTTTACTTAGTTCAGTTGGTCGTGACAAAAGAACAATGCAGTCAACATCCTCGATTCTCCTAAAGTCTAATAACATGACTAAGGATGAAATCGACTCCGTTTGTAAACATCTTTCCCAGCCATCCAAATCCAAATACGTAGTCGAGGATTTGAATAAAGATATTCAAACTGGCAAAATACTGGATGCGAAAGAAATTAAGAAAATGAAATTTTGTGTTAAGTTTAAAGGCGAAACTCCCAAGAGGAAAAAACCTTTAAAACCTTCTTCATCTTCCAAATCTGATAAAGATGATTCCGACGTCAAACGTAAAGCAGAAGAGGAAACCAATCAAAAGGACAAAGATGAATATTCAAATGATGAGAAAGATGATGATAAGAATGCAAAGAATAAAAAATCTAAAAAGCTGAAGACCGCGGTGACTATAGATAAGAAATAAATCTACAGAATTACTCTCCTCCTCCGGGAGGAGGGTAATTCTTAAACAAGATCGTTATGAAAGTTCAACCGGAAATATCCCCTCGATTGGTTGCCAGTGTATCGTCGGTCTATACAGATATCAATAGAGTTATAATGGAGTATGTCGATAACTCCTTCGATGCATTCACTGACAAAGATGACGATTCATCGGGTACGATTAAAACTAAATATGATACAAGCTTAATTATAAATGTAAATATTATTGAAAAGCCATTATCTGATAGGCGAATTGAAATAACCGACAATTGTCATGGCATTTCTGATATTTCTGAAATAATAAAGAATATTGGTAATTCGGATAAAAAAATGCAAACGTGGACTAACGGTCAATTTGGATTTGGTATATACTCCTTTATGGCTGCTTGTAGTAAACTTCAAATAATTTCAAAAACAAAAGATAAAAAAGTAAAATCTGTTGAGATTTTTAAGGATGATTTCTCAAAAGATAAAATTTCAGATATAAAACTTGATGTGAAAGATTATGATAAAAATTTCCCTTATGATACCGGTACCAAAATTATTCTATCGGATTTTTCACAAAACGATTGGCAGGAAATTGATATACATCACATAGTTTCCGAAATTAAAGATCATTTTGAGTTACTTTTAAAAGAAATACCAAATGATGTAAAAGTTATTAAAGGAAGTAGGTCTTTCAAGTGCAAGCCATTTGATTATAACGCTTATAAAGGAGAAGAATTTAAAAAGGAATTTAAAATTGTTGATGAAGCTACAAATAGCGAGTATCCTAGTCCTATCCGCATCTACCTTAAATTTACCAATGGAAAATCTATAGAAAGATCACCTGTGTTTATTTCTAGAAAGCGCAGAGTCCAAAAAGTATCTGAATTAAAAATCTTTGACACGGAAAAAAAATCAAGGATATGGAAACACCCATTAATAACAGGTTATGTAGATACCGGTGGAATATTAAAGCCAACCATCTCTAGAACTGAATACAAAAAAGATTTGAATGCTAAAAGACTATTTACAATGCTAAGAAGAGTTGAGGATGAAATTATAGACTGGGTAAACGAAAATACTTCCAAAAATACATTGAATAATTTCTCACACATCGAAGACTTCTTCAATGAGAGAGTTTTACAAATTGAATCTGATACAATTAAAAAAACTGAAATTCCTATTCATCAATATGATGAGGTAAAATTGTCACAAGATAAGAACGACCCCAAAAGAGAATGCATATTACTTTTCACTGAACAAGACGATAATCTACTATCCAATGAATATCCTACGGTTATATCCCTCATTGATGATGATACTGAGGATAAACAATCAGTCAAAAGTATTGATAAGTATAGTGATTTTGTTTCGAAAGAGATAAACGTTAAACGTAAATATGGGCTTAGGAATACAATAACTCTTAAAATTGACGGTGAATCTAACCCGGTGATTAATGCCTCAGGAATCGCTCTTAGATCTCATCTAATTGAAAAAACTGTTGTAATATTTAAAAAACATCCAGACTTTGAAAGGAGGATAAAACATTCACCAAATGGCAATACTTATGTAACTAAAGAATTAATTCACTATCTCGCGCTTGAATATTTATCTAATGTCTTTACACATTCTGATGGAGAAGGTGAAGATAGAATAATTAAAATAAACCTTTTAAAAGACTCATTTTATAAGCTTCAACAAGAGTTAAATGGTTTAAAAGGTCAAAAGTTAACATCAATCTATTAAAAAACTTAAAACAACTTACTTTATGAATTCTTTTAATCAACAAACAATTTATCATGAATAATCGTGAGGGGCCAAAATGAGTTCTTCGGAACTCATTATTGAAAAAAGTCCATCAATAGAGGTGAAAGATCTCAGATTACTGTCTATTAATGGCGTAAGAAAAATATTACAAATAAGTTACAGTTCAGCAAAGAAATTAATAGAAGAAGGAAAGATTAAGTCAATAATGATTGAAGGCAAGATGAAAGTACCCATATTCAGAATACATGAATTTCTTCAAAATGAAGTACCAGAGAACGAAGCAGTTTCCATAAATAAACCGGAGGTAAGCAGCCAAAACTTAAATGATAAAATTAATTCAATTATTTCAAAACACAGGAGGTAAATTATGGCATCTCTATACAAAAAAAGAGGAAAGTGGCATATTGATTACTGGGTTAATGGTAAAAGACACACCAAAAATACAGGAATAAAAGCAAATCCCGATACTAAGAAAAAAGCAACTAGGATCAAACGTGAAATCGAAGATGCTTTGAGTTCACCTGAGGTAATGGATAATCACAGTAGTACACAAACATTAGAAGAAGCTTATGGATTTTGCCTTAATAACAAATTCAATCCTTCATTATATTCTAAATCGCATATTGATCAGTTCAAGATTGCCATGAAAAGATTTAAGAATATTGTCGACAGAAATAAATCCATTCAGGATATCACAAGATCCGATATCTCTACATTCATTGCTACTGTAAAACCAGAAATATCCAATGCTACATTGCATACATACATTCGATATTTAAAAATCTTCTTTAACTTTTTAGTAGATGAAGAGCTAATTAAAAAAACACCTATATCAAAAAAATTGATTCCGAAAAGAGAAAAAAATGCGATCATAGTATTTACGAACAATGAGGTTAACTTAATTCTAAAAGAATCGATTGAACGCGATGAAAATTTATATGATATATTTATGCTTCTTTTGTTGACCGGTTTAAGACCAATAGATCTTATGAATTTGAAATCTGAGGATTTTAATTTAAAGAAAAGAATCATTCGGGTGAAGGTATCTAAGTCAAGTAAAGAGATCCTGTTTCCTATTTATAACGAGCTTGAAGAATTTATTGATAGAAGACTGTTGTCTAAACTCAAATTCTCAAAAGGTTTAATATTTAATGGATATTCGGTTGAAAAAGTGGGTGACAAATTTCAAGAGATTAAGAACAAATTAAACATTCCCAGAAATTATAAATATACACTGAAAACATTCAGGAAAACATTCGCAACCAGAATGGCATCTCTAGGTGTCCCAATCTTTGATGTAGCAAATCTACTTGGTCATGATAGCATTAAAACCACAACACAGTATTACACTGAAGCTGATATCGAATCACTTAGGAACAGGCTTAACCAAAAGCTTGCCGGATAGATTCATGGAAAGCACTTATTTGAAGTGCTTTCCTGAGTTTCTAATATTTGAATAATTTTGACTTAGCTTACAGTCGTGACCTAGCCCTGTTGTACCTTTGCTGAACCCTTTTCTTTAATGATAAGGGAAGACTATTTTTATTCACTACAGATTAAATCAAGATCTACTCCTATTGTCTCTTTAAGATAACTATATGCGGCAGCAAGAACTGCTATTTGTTCTGGAGTATGATTAGATCTTGACAAACCTGGCTGAACAATAATTATTTCTGGCTTGAGCTCTTTCAATCGCATTAATTTGGCAAATTTATTTATATCCGCCTTACTTCCTTTCAAAAATCTTGTTTCTCTTGGACCATTGGATGCCTTTTTTTCTCTTTCAAGAATATGTTTACCTAAATTTTTAAATTTCCACTTCCACTTTGCAGATCTAACCGCTTGTGAACAGACCTCTACCACATCTTTTACACGTTCTCCTGGAGATTGTGCAGTAGTAAATTTACAATGCACAAGTACGAAACGAATGCAGTCCTCTTCTTCCTTAAAACATATTAAGTCTGCAGCCTCTCCGCTTGAATCATCATCAAATACTACATCAAAGCCGCCTTCAATAAATTCCTGGGCGACTCGTTCTTGAATAGTATTTTCGCGTTTGGCACCGTCCTTCCACATTGATTCTTTCGTTATATCAACTTCACTCCAATCCCAAACTTCAAATCTCTCTTCGGGGAAAACTATATTTTCTGTACTTTGTGGTCTCACTAACAAATCACCATCTAGTTCAGATAAATCAACGAATCTAATTAGAGGGGGATAATCCGAAAAATAGTCTTCAACCGGGAGACTTATATTCCCAACAGTTATAGATATAGGATCTGTGGATGTTCTTCTAACCTTAAATACTTCTGCTCCCCCAATAGTAAGGGCATAATTCCCCCATAGTTCATCATCTGACCTTAAGCAAAATTCTATTGTATTTGTTTCTTTATCAGTTTTAATTAGCTCAATGTCAATCATTGAAATGGATTTCTCATTATCTCCGTTATAAATCACTACTCTTTCCTCGGATTGTCTTAAAATTTCTATTGGCCATTCGATGCTTAAAATAACCTTGTCAGGAAGTTCTGTTACTTCTTCTGGAATCAGAACATTCGCTATTATGTTTCGAGTATCAATCGAGTCATCTAGAATTTTTTCTCCAATTCCATCACACCACTCTACTAGCTCTGGTATCACCCCCGCTTCTCTTGACCATACTCTGCCTTTATACGAACATCCGATTGAAATAAATCGACCATTTTCCCAACCAGTTCCATTCAAATTTGATTTTATTGAACCAGTTCTTTCAGAAATACTCAATGCAGTTGCAACATCTGAACCAGCGTATGAAGCGTAACGTAAATTTCGCCGACCATGTTTTTGTAATCCAAGATTTTGAAATAGCAATCGATTAATATTCCCTAGTGATCTAAATATAACATCGCCAGATACTATTTCAGTCGCTCCCACTGCTTTTGCAATTTTTTCATGTTTAGAAGATTTATCACTTGAAGATAAGTAAAGTAAGTTTTGATCTTCATTAAAATGGAGGACGTGTAGATGCCACGTTCTATCTTTAACTTTATTTGATCGTGTCCAACGAATATGAGGCTCTGCCCTAGTGACAAAATAAAGCGTATTAGACTCTTGATGCAACCATACACGATGTATATAAATTCCTTTTGGAATACCTTCTATAAATTTCTTTGGACGAAAACTGTTTGCTTTGTAGAATAAAGTACTTAATGTTGGTCTTAATAAATGATGTGAAATTTCAATTTGCTCATCTTCTACAGATTGATCCAATTTCTCCGAAGAGTTTAAAAAATTTATTAATGCGTTATGAGATCTAGCTGCTTCCGAACTAAATTCGCTTAGAAGCTGGTTCCAATCTGCATCTTCGCTATACAATCTTTCTAAAGCATATGAAACATCCTGATCTGCAATATTAGCAATTACTGTAGCATCTCCAATATTCTCACCAGCTGTTCGAGTAAATCTCCCTGTAAACTGAAGTATAACAGCTAAACTTTTATGAGTATCATGTATAGCTGCTATTTTTAACTCAGGTAGATCAAATCCTTCACCTAACATATTCACACATACAACAATTTTAGAATTTCCCGATTTTAAGTTATTTAAGGCTTCCTCAGACTCATCTTCTTCTGAGTGAATTATAACTGGATTAAATTCAGAACCAAATTCATTATAAATTGAAAGAATACAAGTTGCTCTAGCTATATTTTTACATCGAACCATCATTAAATGGTTTTTACCTTCTGAAATATCCTCTTTCAATTGTTGGATAGCTTGTTTAGCAATTATTATATCTCCATCATCAGGATCAATTTCATATACAGGGCGAAATGAGATTTTTTTAAAATAACCATCTTGCTGTGCAGAATGCAAAGGATACTCATAAATAACTTTGCCGTCTACTAATTTACCGTCTCTCCTATACGGTGTTGCGGTGAATTGTAATACCTTTTGTTTAAAATTTTCTCTAAATGTAATCCAACTATTTGCTCCAATGTGATGGGCCTCATCCACAATTAATAAATCAATCCTATCAGCAATATCATTTGCAAATTGCATTGCAGATTGCTCGCTTAATACAGCCATAGTAGCTATGATCACATTTGCATCTTCTAGAATTTTTAGATCTTCTACTCTTTTAGGGCGTTTTGTAATAGTTGCAACAATAGGATTAGTAGCTTCTGTATATAAATTTCCTAAATGTCGGAGCAAGCCCAAGGTTATGAATTTATTTTTTGTTTGATCCCTTAGAATTTTAGAAGGGACGACAACTAGTACTTTCCCGGGAGAATAGGCTACTAAAGTCGAGAGCATTGTTTCTGTTTTTCCAGTTCCGGTGGGCATTACAATTGTAGCGGGTTGTTTATGTAAGCTCCAGTGTGCACCTATTGCATGGAGACTACCTATTTGAGGAGGTCGAAGTCCCTTGACAATTACAGACCCATCATCATCTTTTTGCTCTGAATGAAAATTAAAATGACCTTTCCAGTTACTAGATATTTCTTCTGACAATTCTCTGAGACTGTTTTTATTAAATCTTTCTTGAAATACTTCAACTAATTTATTTGAAATCCAAATCAATTTCCCTTCAGGGTTGTACTTTAAAACACCGTCAATTTCATCAGGTCTTTCTAATGTCTTCCGTTCAGTTATAATGACCCGTTGTCCATCTTCTAAAATATATACATCCTCTTCAATTCGAGAAGATATCTTAATCTTATTTATACGGCTCACAACTACTGGCTTTTCTGGGCTAATTAAATGATCTACCATGCCAATAGAGTATTTAGCTTGAAACAACAATGGAGGTAAATTTAGAATGCCTTCGTTATCTGACATTTTTATTTTTTATATATTTTAAGAAATTTAATCATTGTCATTTATTTATAAAACAGATTTATCACATAAAATAAACTCTGCTTGATTTTGAGAAATAGGTATTGTTAGTGGTTATTAAAACATTGCAGAAAATATCTTTGAGGTAGGGTTAAAAATTTTGGGCAGCAGTTCGGGCAGCACTTTTACAAAAAACCAGTAAAACTTAGGTAAGGATAGTGACTAAATAGTTTAAAAAACGCATTTTTTAACGGTATACTACCTACCAATACCGACTCTTAATCAGTGGGTCCAAGGTTCGAGTCCTTGAGGGTGCACAAAAACAAGCATACGTACCGGGGGGTTTCGATGAACAGCATGGTCTGAACACCCGGCACACCGGTTTTATTTCACCAGACATATATTTGCACTTACCGGACGATCAGTCATTCTGTTCATAATTTCAAAAGAAAATAAAATTTTATGAACAAATACTTTATCTCCCTTTCGGTAATTCTATTAATAGTAATATCCTCGATCCCGAAACGCACCGATGCACAGCTTCTAAACGGATATAACCAGCAGCTATATACTTCCGTATTCGACGCGGCGGAGGGGGTCGCTATGCCGTTCTTGTTACAGCAAGGATACATGACACTTCCGGGTGTAACCATATACAATGACACGATGCTGATGTACAATGGCCAGGCTTACACACTGAACAACCTGTATCAGAATCCGGAATCGGGTAATCCGAACAATTATTACCTGGATCATACCCTTTACGGTCAATACCAGATAGAAATTTTCACGAACGTGTGGCACATAAATATTCCGAACGTGTTTTACAATTATATTGAGCATTCCTTTTCTTCACTGGCAGATTGCGTCGGGTATGGGACACGTGTGCTCTCTTCCGTGGGGGATACAACCGAAAACGGTAACGGTTACCTATCGCTGATAAAAATATTAAAGACTGCAAACACGACCGTGATGGCGGCAAGAGGTTTTGTTGCATCAGCATACGAGATCGGTGCTGGATTTCCCACACTTCCCGATAATAACCCGGGAAGCTGGGAGTATATATCCGGCAATGTTATTGCCGATTCGATCGATGCATACAATCACAGGCTTCACCCTTCGGTGGGGCAATATAACGGACGCGTTAAGGGCGGGTACAACTTCTCGAGAAAGGGCGACATCCTGGGATTTGCTTACGGTCCGGGTGGTGAATCTAACGGTCACTTCATGGTAATGGCTGATGACCCTTACCAGGTGAATTTCGATACACTTAACAGGATCTATCCAAACGTACCTGACACATCTATACAAAGTTTTCTTAATACCTATAATGTATGGGCAACCCCGGTGTATGACTGCTCCGGACAAAAGGCACACTTTTATGACTCACGCATATATACAAGTGGTATTGGACATGGTGTGCTCTGGATACTTACCGACCCTTCTACCAATACACCCCAAGGACTTATTTTCAAAGAGCCGGCTAGCAATACAACGCAGATATATACACAGATGCTGGACGTAAGCCATACATGGGCGATCTCTGTCGGACGTTATAACGTGGATAATGTAGGTATAGGAAATACAGGAATAAACGGACTGCCCCTAAAAGTAAACCTTGCTCAAAACTATCCAAACCCGTTTAATCCGGAAACGAAGATACGATTTGATGTACCTAAAGCCGCTAACGTCGAGCTGATTGTTTATGATGCAGGAGGAAAGGAAGTAGAAAAGCTGATAAACAACGACTTAAATGCCGGAAGCTACGAGTCTAAATGGAATGCGTCACGCTATGCCAGCGGAGTGTATTTTTATACATTAAGAACCGGGAGCATTTCGGAAACAAGGAAAATGGTTGTAATTAAATAAAAAAGGCGGGTTATCCCGCCTTTACTCATTTTTTTAAAACTCTATTCCTATCAGCCCAGTAAGCCCATAATACGATGAGCCATTGAAGCTGTCCTACCCAGGCTATTGCAGTGACATTGGGAGGCGGCGGACCCGTCATATTAGATCCGTGGATAACAACAAGAAATATTATCATCGACCAGAATGCAAAGATACCCCTTTTATTCTTTGGCTTTGTGACATTCACATATAATACCAGCCCCAATAAAAACACCAGCGATTCAATAACTATTTCGATAATAGCATTATTCCATAGTCCCAATCCCACCATTGCCGATCCCCACGGGAAAAGCGGCAGATCCGGACGGTGAACAAAAAAATCCAGCACCCAGTGACTTATAACCAGTAATCCCAGAATTACAGAGTTCTTCAGATCCTTCCTTATAATAAAATACACGAGTCCAAAAATAAAACCCCAGACACATGACATCAGCAGGCTGTGAGATATTGGATATGAAGTAAAATCCAACGGGGTCAAGACGGTATTGTCCGGATCGATCTTTACAGTTTCCCATCCCAGCAAGAGGAAGGTCGGCCAGAGGAGATCCAAAAACTGGCATGCCATAAATAGCGTACCAAGAGATACTTTTGGAGCGGCTTTTTTGGCACCAAGCCCTACTCCAAAGTGTCCTATAAACATATCAATTGATTTATTTTGATTTAAAAAACTACTTTTAATTTACTCCAATATCAATAATGAAATACTCCTTATCGATTATCCATTTGAATAACCATTCCAACTTCCGTATTTTTGTATAACGCCGCATTTTCTCAACTTAAAGATTCCATCATGAAATACTCATCAATTACATTCGTTTTATTACTTGCCTTTATTTTCTATTCCTGCGGGCAAAAGAAAGAAAATGATGCACAAAACAACGGGGATACTAAGACAGAAACATCATCAGCTCCTAAATTCGAGGAAAAGGTTTTATTCCAGAGCTATAACGGATGCAAGGAGAATTCAGACAGCTGTTCGTATATAAAGATCACTTATGATGAAATGACTGCGGGAAAAAGCATGAACGCGGTTAATTTACAGATTAACACCATACTTCTCACAACCATGTATCCGCTTGGCGACAGCACATACGGATCCTTGGACGCGATGATGAACGGGTTTATAAAGGATTACGAAACTACAAAGAAAGAGATTCCCGATATGCCGGGAAGCTGGTATCTGAATGCAACAATGAAAGATACTACCGGTACCGAAAAAATATTGAGTTTCAGGCAAAACTTCGACATGTTCACGGGTGGGGCTCACCCCTCATATTTTGAATATTACTATAATTTTAATGCTGAGACCGGTGATTCTATCACATTGAATGACATATTCAACCCGGGATATGAGAAACAACTTACTGACTTGGTCGTCGCAAAATTCCGTAAAGACCAAAATCTCCCCGCAGATAAGCCTCTCACAGATGCAGGACTATTTGCTGATTCACTTACTTTCAATAACAACTTCCTGCTCACAAAGGAAGGTATAACTTTTCATTATAATATCTATGAGATCTGGGCTTATGTATATGGACCGGCGGAAGTGTTTATTCCCTATGCTGACCTAAAAGCCATATTAAAGGAAAACGGGATATACTAGATTGAAACAATTTGCATTCTGATGCATTTAAGATTTATAATTTTAAAAATATATGAGAAAAATCCAATCATTTTTAATTTGTTGTTTATTAGTTCTTTTTGCCGGAAGCGCGCTTTCACAGGACGGTAAAGAGCCGCCATACGGCATTAAGTATGAAACCAAGACGCTCAAAAGAACGCTCCAAGGGTGCGATACGACCTCCAGTAACTGTCCTGAATTTGACCTTACTTATGTCTGGATGACCGAGGGAAAAAACAAGGATCTGTTTAATGGATATGCAAAGAACGTAATACTGAATGATATATTCAGGATGGAGGATACAAAATACAATACGATAGAAGAAATGGCAGACGGGTTTATCGACGAGTTCGTGAAATTCCAGAAGGAATATCCCGATGTCCCGCCGGTAGGATGGTACTTGGATGCAAGCTACCAAAACTTAAATGAGCTTTCACAGGTAGTAAGTTTCGAGCTCGGGTATGAAATGTATACAGGAGGGGCTCACCCTGTTCATTACCTTACTTATTACAATTATGATTACAATACAGGTAAGCCGGTTCAGCTCAAGGATATTTTCGTGCACGGCTTTGAGAAGAAACTTAATCAACTGGTCGATAAAGCATTCCGCAAGGAAAATGATCTCGAACCAAACCAGCCATTAACCGACGCAGACATGTTCGAGGATCATATCGAGTATAATGACAATTTTTTATTAACACCTCAGGGGATCTATTTCTTTTATAATATCTATGAGATAAAGCCTTACGCGGCAGGTACTACAGAACTTCTCGTACCATATAGTGATCTGATAGACCTGATAGACGAAAATGGTCTAGGAATATACTAATAAAGGACCCTCCTAAACGGAGGGTTTCTTTTCAAAACCATACGGACAATTCCTGCATCCGTTTTCACAGCAATAACCCCTTTTCAATAAATATTCCGAGGTAAAAACATACCTTCCCAGCTCGTCTATATAATAATCCTCGCCTTCGATCAACTTATAGTCGTCAGGCAGCCTGCTTTTCTTTTCATTGTCATTCATATACAAAAATAAAAAAGCCCGCCGGTAATTTAAAGGCGGGCTTTAGTAAGCTAATTAAGCTTAAATATTATCTAATTCTCTTAAACTCAATTCTTCTGTTTTTGAGTTTATTTTCAGGAGTATCGTTCGGAGCAATCGGTTTATCTTCACCGTAACCAACAGTTTCAATTCTGTCACCGTTGATTCCATGTTCTACCAGCCATTGTTTTACCGAATTAGCTCTGTCCTGTGAAAGCTGTTGGTTGTATGAATCACTACCATCGCTGTCAGTGTGACCGCTGATCTCAACAACTATTTCAGGATTATCTTCCATAGTTTTAAGAGCACCTGTTCTTAAGATCTCTTCGGAATCCATTGTAATTGTTGCCTTGCCTTTTTCAAAGTTAATTCCTTCAAGGATAATTACCGTTCCAATTTCGATCTTTTCTACGTCGTCAGCAGGATTCAGAGGATCGGTTCCCCTTCTTACTTCCGTGCCGTCATCGACACCACCTGCATCGGTATCTCTATTCAGTGGATTGGTCCTGTATGTTAAAACTTCTTCTCCGTCTGTAAGAGTATCACCGTCACTGTCTCTGTTTAGAGGATCAGTGGCATATTCTCTTACTTCGGCACCATCACTGAGTCCGTCTCCGTCAGTATCGGCGTTGTTAGGATTGGTTGCGTAAGTATTCACTTCTTCACCATCCCTTAATCCGTCACCATCGGTATCAGGATTGAGCGGGTTAGTGCTGTAAGTTCTTACTTCTTCACCGTCTTTTAGACCATCACCGTCAGTATCAGGATTGAGAGGATCGGTCTTGTAAGCATTAACTTCTTCGCCGTCCTTTAGTCCGTCACCGTCGGTGTCAGGATTGTTTGGATCGGTACCGATCTGCTCTTCGTAATCATCAGTCAAGCCGTCCCTGTCTGTATCAGTAGGACCACTGCTTCCTGTCAGAGTAAGACCGACATTCAAATACGTATAGCAGTCTTTAAAATTATCTACTACAAAATAGTTCAGGTTATCTGTAAATGTATACGCCACACCTAAATTGACGTCAAACAGAGCCTGCTTACCTAACTTAAATTCCATACCAATACCGGCAGGAATAAAGCCTGTCCAGCCGCTTTGGGTTGGACCTTGCCCTGAAGGTGCCGCAACGTTAACGGAAGTAGTATCCGTTACGTCGTAATGCATAACTCCACCGCCAATGTAAAAATATGGATTAACTGTTTTGAACTTGAAAGGTTCGATTCTCAATCTTAGATCGATTGGAATCAACTGAGTGGTGAACTCTTCGTCAGCCGGATTGTAAGTTCCGTCACTTCCTTTTATCCTTACGAAACCTCCTCCAATTTCCAGATCAAAGTATCTGCCCAATTCAATAGCTATAAAACCTCTGCCGTTGAAAGAGAAACCTCTATCGTCGAATTCGGAGAAGAATAATGCCGGACCAAATTGCAAGCCCCCTTTAACTTTATAACCTTTAAATTGGGCCTGGGATGGTAAAGAAACTACTGCTGTAATAAGAAAAAGTAGAAGAAGAAATTTCTTTTTCATTCAAAATCCCCCTTTTGGATTTATTAAATTATTGCTTAATCTTTAAAAATTAGTAAAACAAATATAATGAATAAAATAAAGAAAAACAAAAAAAAATAAGTAGTTAGCCTTATAATAACGCAGTTGTTTTACTAATAAATGAAGGGGAATTTAATAATTCCTTAATTGATTTGTAATATTGGCGAGATTAAATAATTAAATATTCTTGTATTAAATAGTTCAAAGTTTGCGCAAATTTATAGCTTTTCCGCTTCGGATTTATACTTTTCTAATATCTTTTTTTCTTTTTCCGGATCGATCCCGGCGCGCAATTTTGTTTGTTTTGGACGGCTGGAATCCCATTTAAAAGTGTCCTTTATCGTGTTTTCCAATGAGGTAAATTTCAATCCATTCACCAAAGCTTTATTGATATTTATCCTTCCCAGGCCGTGAAACTCCTTTACAGAGTCGGGTGCCCATGCCGGCATTTCGGACCATGGCGAAACTTCATTTTCTTCGAGTGATTTTTCGTCTATCCATACCAGATCGGCATCCGGATTACATATAGCTCGGCATGTCTCCAGGAATTGTCCCATCGTCAGTAAATGATCGGGTCCTGTCCCGCTGTAAAGTCCGGGTTCTCCGTCCAATGCCATTTTGACAGACCATCTTGCCAGATCCCTCACATCGATAAATTGTACTGGAGTATTCCCATTTCCGGGACATAAGACACTTCCGCCCTTACCTATCCTGTTCACCCAGTAAGTAAATCTATCGGACGGATCATTTGGGCCAACAATAAGCCCCGACCTTATATTAATATATCCATCGGGGAATATTCTTTTCACTTCATGTTCGCATAATACTTTCAATGGACCATAAGTCTCCATTGTCATTTCATCCATCGATGCGCCTTCGGGAAGTTGCGCTTCAGGATAAGATTCGTCTATTCCTGCTTCCTCAACATCCCTAAATGCATTTATACTCGAAATAAAAACATACCTCTTAACCGAATCTTTCAATGTCTCGGCGGTATTACGCACATCACCCGGGACATACCCGCAAGTATCGATTACAGCATCCCATTCCCTGCCGGCAAGCATACCATAATCTGTTTTCCTGTCTCCTTTGATCTTTTCAACATCCGGAAATAACTCCGGGTTGTGCTGACCTCTGTTAAATAATGTAACTTCATGTCCTTCGCTTAGCGCATACTCTACAATATGTCTGCCAAGAAAAACTGTACCGCCAATTACCAATAATTTCATGTTGTGAATTTTTTATTAAATGATACGTCGGAGTAAACGAAAAGATTCGGAGAGCAGTTTTTAAAACTGAATATTTACACCTGAATTAAAATTCCTGTTTGGAGCCTGGATGCGTTCCAGCTCCTGGTAAGACTCATCCAGGATGTTATTAGCTCCGATAAAGATCGAGAAATTGCTTGTAAGTTGTTTGCTGAGTTTTGCATTAAGTAGGAAATAATCCTGAGGCTCTTCATATCTATAGAATATCACCTCTTCTACTTTGCTGAGATACCTGCCGTAAATATTTAGATTAAATCCGTAGTAATCGAAATTTGTGGTGAAGTTCAGATTATTCTTTGGTTTGTATGGAAGCAGGTCGTCTGCTCTATCGGGTGATGTATCCTTCGCGTCCATATATGTATAACCTACATTAAAATAGTATCCGAACGGCTCACCAGAAACATTTAATGTGGAGTTATAGTCAATATAAAACTCAAATCCCTTTATCTCTGCATCCGCAACATTTT
The DNA here is from genome assembly GCA_020635255.1 of Ignavibacteriales bacterium. Classification (NCBI taxonomy): domain Bacteria; kingdom Pseudomonadati; phylum Ignavibacteriota; class Ignavibacteria; order Ignavibacteriales; species Ignavibacteriales bacterium. Next base: position 440,282 of record JACKAC010000001.1, on the reverse strand, counting down.
GTACCTGGAACGGTCCGTAAACCCCAGTTCCAATATTACGGTATTGTATTAGATTATCGTACAGATTGTAAAAAACCGCCGCATCAAACGTAAACCTGTTCCTGAACTGCTTTCTTAATCCAAATTCAATTGAATACATTTCTTCGGGCTTGAGATCGGGATTATATACAAAATCAAAACCACCGAATAGCTCTTTTTTGAAATATAGCTCCGCTATCGATGGCGCTCTGAATGCTCTCCCCCCCAGCAATCTGAACGACGTATTGCTCAACACCCCGGAAGATACCTCCGGTGTATAGAGAAATGATATCTTCGGACTTACCTGGAATGACTCAATTCCCGATACAACAAGATTATAATCTAATCTTGCGCCGAGTGTAGTGCTTAATACCGGGTTAGAGAACTTGTCTGTTATGAGATCTATTTTATCCTGCGCAAAGATTCCGAAATTATTCATCTGCTGGTCACCATAGAGTATATCCGCAGGCTGCGATCTTACAATATTCCATTGCGCATCCAGCCCTGCAATCAAGTAATTAGACTTCCCGATCTGCATATCGAATTGTGATATATTACCGAAGTTATATGAATCTATATAGGTATCCAGTCCCTGCCCGGAAGGAGCGAACTGTCGCGATACGGGATTATTGGGATTATAGAAAGAATTACTGTTCAATCCGTAATAATAAAATCTTGTGCTGTATTTAGATTTTGTATTCGGGAAGGCCCGGTAGTAAACGTCGAAGCTCTGCGTCTGCTTATCGATCTCATCGCCAAGATAATAAGTCGCAACCTTGTAAGGCTGTGATGACGTACTCCAATAATGAGGATATCCGCTCTTGGAATTCGTATACTGAAGGGAGACCTCAAGGTCACGGTTATCTATTACATCGTATGTGAATTTAGAATTAATTCCGTAAAACTCGTAATCAGTCTGCTGTGCATGCCCGTCACTTTGCTTATAGTCTAGATTAAATAAATACGAAAACTTTCCGATCGTATTGCTGTGGAGAACGTCAGCTCCGGTATATGTGAGCAGATCATTGGAAAATCTCTGGCTATTTGGGAGCTTCTCATAAAATCCATAGTTGAGATTTACATACAGGGAGGGCTTATAAGTCGGTTTCTTTGTTATGACGTTAACCACTCCCCCAATCGCGCTCGACCCGTAGAGAGAAGAAAACGCCCCCTTAACTACTTCCGTCCGCTCTATCATCGAAATAGGTATCAGCGACCATAGCGCTCCCTTTGAATCGCCCGTAAGCGAAGGTCTTCCGTCCAGCAGAAGCAGTACCCTATTACCTATGCCACCTCCCGCCACATCGGATGAGCCCCTTATGGAAAGTGAACTAACATTTATACCACTGCTCCTATTCACTGTAACACCCTGTACTCCCTCCATTATATTATCGAACGTGAGGAAGTTCTTTTGCTTAATTTCGTCTGATTCTACAAGGTTGATCGAAGAAGGTGTCTGCTGTAGGGTTAGCTCTACTTTTGACGAAGTGACATTAACCTTTTCCGTTTCTATCTGAGCGGGTGAGAGGAATATATTGAATGTCTTCTTTTTACCGTCCTCAATTAATATGCGGAAAGATTGCGAAACGTATCCTATTCTGTTCGATGAGATATTGTACAGACCTGCCGGTACATCTGCAAACGCATAATTCCCTGAGATGTCCGTCTCGGTTTTTATAAAACTCTTAGTATCCGCGTTCTCGAGCGTAACCGTTGCGGAAGCTATCACCTCCTTTGAATCATCATCGACTACAAGCCCCGACAGCGACCCAACCTCCTGGCAATATGCGGATGAGATTAGCGGGCAATTAATAAGAGCTGTCATAAAACAAACGACAGCTCCCTTATAAAAATATTTCAGATCTATGATCAAACGTATTAATAGATTTTATTCGTTGTATCTGCCCATGACAGAAAGTTTACATCTGTCACACCGGCGTTATTCACAATTGAGATCCTCTGCGGATCAAGGAAGCATGTCGAGCCCCATACAGCGCGCGCAGTATCGCATCCATATACGCCCATGATCGGACTTTGACCGCCTGTATCTTTTCTAAATCCAACTGCTACTACATAATCTCCGTCTGGTACACCTGATAAGCTATAAAAAGCCTCATACTTGCCATTTACGAATATTAACTCTAGCGTGTCATTTACAGTTGGTGGTCCAAACCAATACGTCGGTGGATTCGACGGGTTTGGAAATACACCTATATCATAATAACCGCCGGAAGTTATGCGGTTCGTGTCAACAAAAGTTATCTTCCCGCTGATTGTATTGTTTGCAGGTGTAATAATTATCGTATCACCCTCATTACAACTGTAAACACTGAATACAATAGCCAGAATAAAAAGAACAACTGAAAATCTTTGTAAAAGATTCTTTTCCATTTCCTTATAGTTAGTTTGTAGTAATGTTTTATAATTTTATCTTCACATTACAAAAATACGAGTAATCGAATCGTATTTAAATGCAAAGTTTTAATGTGAGCAAAATCACGTAATTTTATCCTTATTAAGACTCAGTATAAATAAGATACTTAATATTTTTTTCCTTTCAAATACAAAATACACGGCACTATAATTCTAAAATACGAAATTTCGGGATGCTTAGTTACCTCAGGTTAGTCTTTGAATGATATCACTATGATCGGGAAATTCCTTTTGAAGAGTATCTCTTTCAGCCAGCTCAAAATCCTCGAAGTGGAAGCCGGGTGCAACAGTGCATCCTACAAGCGAGTATGAATCTTTATTGTTTACTTCCGCACCAAACCATTCGCCGTGAGGAACAGCAAACTGTAACTGTTCACCTGCATCATGATTTCTGCCGAGCACTGTCGATTTTAATTCACCGGTCCTTGTAATCCTGTGAACCGTTACAGGCGATCCCTCATAAAAATGCCATACCTCATCCGATTTTATACGGTGAAACTTGGATACCTGCTCACCAACCAGCAGAAAGTATATCGATGTGCTGTGCGATCTGTCTCCGCCAAATCTCTCCGGCAAATGTTCACCGCTGTATGATTCTTCAGATCTGTAAACTTCTTTGAAGTAACCGCCTTCGGGATGGGGTTTCATTTGTAACTTATCGATCCAGTACTCGGGATTCTTCATTATGATATCTCCAGGTCAAAATTTTTAGCGGCAAAAAGAACGTGATTAAATACGTCGGCTTGTATCTCTTCATATGTCACCCAGTCTGTCGTATTAGTGAATGCATACAGTTCGACAGGCATTGCATTGCCTTCGGGCGGTAATTGCCTCACGGTATGTATAAGATTTTTTTGTATGTGCTCATGGTTACATAAATAAGAATTCATGTAGTGTCGTAACAGTTCGAGGTTTGTTATATGTACCCCTTTAATTGGTTCCGGTACTCCGCCTTCACTGCTATTGAATGCTTCAATTTCAGCCTTCCTTTTATCTATATAATCCTTCATATAATGCACGTCATAATATTTTTTGAGCATTTCATTATCACAGATCTTTATACTGTGAAGATTTATTTTCACTGCCCTTTTGAGCCTTCTTCCTCCGGCTTCAGCCATCCCTCGCCAGTTTTTAAAAGATTCGGAAACGAGTTTATATGTCGGTACCGTTACAAATGTATTATCAAAATTCCGCACTTTCACTGTTCCAATGGAAATATCTTTTACCACGCCGTCGGCACCAACCGAAGGCATTTCTATCCAGTCACCAATCCTAATAAGGTCGTTCGCGGATATTTGAAGCACCGCAACAATTCCCAGTATTGTATCCTTAAATATCAAAAGTATGATAGCCGAAAATGCTCCAAATGCCGTTAGGAAATATACCGGCGATTCATCGAGCAGTATCGCCAGTATTATTATCCCGGCAGTTATGTAAAAGACCACCCTTAAAGTCTGAAAGTAACCGTCGAGCGGTTTATGTTTAAAGACTTCTCCTCTTGATGCTAACTTTTGAAGCGGTATGATAACACCGTTTATGGATGTAAGAACAGCAATAACTATATAAATATCTGCCATCTTTTGAAATGCTGGAATGACATCCGGCAGGTCATCAAAAATAAATGGGATCGAATAACTGATTATTAATGCGGGTATTATGTGCGCAAGAGGTTTATATACCTTTGCAGAAAAAAATGCATCATCCCAGAGATTCTTTGTCTTACCCGAAATTGATTTGAGGATCCGTCGAAAGAGCTTAACTGTGAGGAAGTAAAATATAAAACATATTATGCCGAGGAAAACAAAATTTATCAGTAGAGCCAGATATACTTCAACGTCTGCGGGAACTCCAATACTTAGTAACCAATTGTCCAGCCACCTATCAAAAAGGTCATCAAGATAAAACATTGGTTATTTTTTAATTAGAATGGTCGATAATAATTTACAGTAATTTGATTTCTTTTCAAATGAATAAAATTCATTCACCTTCTTCTGTAAAATTCCCATGAAATGCCAGCCATAAACATTCCGGTTCACTGCTTGTCATTTCGACTCTATGCTTTGTACCGGCGGAAATAAAAACATAATCTCCTCTATTTAAATCGACATCATTGCCACCTTCGAAAGACAGCTTTGCATTCCCCTGCAAAAGCACCACCCATTCATCTCTATCCTGCTCAAGCCATTTACCTTCGGGTGTTGACTGCCCTGTCGAGACTATCCTCTCGACGAGAGTACCTCCCAAAGCAAAGAGTTCGTCGAACTTTTCATACTTAGAACTGCCATCCACGTCATATTCAAAAATATTTCCGTCGGGTTTTCCCAATGTTACCTGTTTTCATAAGTAGATGTAACCTCGAGGAATACCGGAGCGCCCGATTCGACGCGATTCTTCCTCTGTCCAATCATTGTTCCCTTGCCTGTAATACCAAGGTATTTCCCTTTACCGCCAATGTATGTTATCTCGGTATCAAAGACCGTCTTTTTTTCATCCGGGTATTCGAGTGCCGTACCAACCGCTTTTAATGTGATCTCGGACTCATCGGTAAATTCTATCACATAATAACCCGTAAATCCGCCGTTGCCGTCGGTATAATCAAATATAAAGTATGCTGTCAGTACCGCGACACCTTCATCGAAATATCCGAGTCCCGTTCCTTTGGCTACACCGACCGTATGCCCTTCATCATCACCTACAACATAGGACTGTGTTTCTATTATCTGGTGTGTGAGTTTGAAATTAAGATCTTTTACTTGCGCTGAAGCAGTTCCTGCATAAATAAATACTACCGCAATAATTAGTAAAAACTTCTTTGTCATATTATATATATTTTAATTTGTTGTATGTGTTGCAAAAATTCCCAGCCATTCGTCCTGGTGCAGTATCTTTTTTATCTTAAACCCGCCATTTATCAATGTCCCTGTAATGGATTTTTCTTCACCAAGCAGAACTCCGGAAATAAAGAGCTTACCTTCCGGGGCAAGCTTCTCTTTTATTGACAGGATATTATCTTCTATTACACTTCTAATAATATTAGCGCAAATAATATCGAAATTCCCTTCCTTTACTTCCGTTATATTACACTCCTGGAAAGACACCTTCTCTTCCACTCCGTTTATTTTCACATACTCCTTTGAATTTTCCATTGCTTCAGGATCAATGTCTATCGCAATAGCTTTGCTTAAGCCGAGTTTTATTCCCGCTATAGAAAGGATCGCCGTACCGCAGCCATAATCGAGCATTGTCTTTTCGTTCCCGCTCATATACCTGCTCATCATCTCCAGCATTAGCTGGGTCGTCGAATTATGTCCTGTACCAAATGACATCTTAGGGTCTATCTCGATGAGTATCTTCCCTTCAGGGTCTGTTACTTCATGTTTATTAAATGAAGAGTGGATCACTATCCGGTCATCTATGTAAACCGGCTTGATCGATTTCTCCCATTCATCATTCCAATCCTTATCCTCGAACCTGCTTACCTTAAAATCCCCCTTCTTGATAAGCCTCTTCTTCACGAGCTCCTCATGGAGATTCTCTATCAGTCCCCAGTCCTCCTTTGGCATATAGAATTTCAATGAACTTTCCTCTTCGAGGATGCTCTGTATCCCAAAAATATATAAAATGCTGTTTATTCCTTCAAAGTTTTCCCGCGGTGATTTTATTTCTATTTCGAAATAACTCATATGGGAGGTTTTTTTTATGAGGGATATATAGTTCCTTTTGCGGATTCGAGAGTATTTTTCATCAACATCGCGATCGTCATCGGTCCTACTCCTCCCGGTACCGGGGTTATCTTACTGCAAATAGGCAGACATGCATCAAAGTCCACGTCGCCAACCAGCCGATATCCGGATTTCTTTGAACTGTCTTCCACACGGTTGATACCTACATCGATAATAACTACTCCTTCCTTTATCATGTCGGCGGTTACAAAATTAGCGCGTCCGATAGCCGCTATCAATATATCCGCATTTTTAGCGTGCGCTTTAAGGTCTTTCGTCGCGCTGTGGCACACGGTTACGGTCGAGTTGAATTCTTTTCTAAGCAAAAGATTCGCAACGGGCTTACCGACAATGTTGCTTCTGCCGATTACAACTACGTCCTTTCCTTTAGTATCCACACCGCTCCTGCTAAGTAGCTCGGTGATACCGTATGGTGTACATGAAATGAACGCGTTTGTTCCAATCGCCATTCTCCCTATATTCTGAGGATGAAATCCGTCCACGTCTTTTTTGTAGTTTATGGCCTCTATAACTTTTTCTTCATCGATATGTTTTGGAAGAGGAAGTTGTACCAGTATACCGTGAATGGAATCGTCGTGATTGTGTTTATCAATTAAAGCAAGTAATTCTTCCTCAGTCGTCTCCACAGGAAGCTTGTTAGTAACTGAATGAAAACCGAGCTCTTCACACGCTTTGCCTTTGCTCCTCACATATACTACTGAAGCCGGATCTTCTCCTACCAGCACAAACGCAAGCCCCGGCGTTATGCCTCGCTCCGATTTTAACTTTTCCGTTTCAGCTTTTATTTCTTCCTTTATCTGTGTTGAGATCAGTTTACCGTCTATCAGCTTTTCCTGCATAAATTTGTGTAGATTAATTCTTTTTATATTTTTCTATGATCTTCATAAATTCAGTAAAAAGATATTTACTGTCATTCGGACCGGGCGAAGATTCAGGGTGATACTGTACCGACATCACGGGGTATTTCTTATGCCTGATTCCCTCGTTAGTCATATCATATAGATTAGTGTGAGTTATTTCCGTGGTCTCCGGATCGATCGTGCTTACATCGACTGCGAATCCGTGGTTTTGCGATGTTATCTCTATCTTATTGAACAACTTATTTTTTACCGGGTGATTTGCTCCCCTGTGCCCGAATTTCAGCTTATATGTTTTTGCGCCGAGTGCAAGAGCAGTTAGCTGATGCCCAAGGCATATTCCGAAGATCGGGACACCTGTCGGTACAAGTGCTTTTGTATTCTCTATTCCGTATTTAACCGCGTCGGGATCTCCCGGACCATTAGAAAGAAATATACCATCCGGCTTATAATCGAGTATCTCCTGATAATCAGTCTTTGCCGGGAAAACTTTCAGCTCAGTATCAAATTGCAAAAACTCTCTTAATATATTCTCCTTTATTCCAAAATCATATACTGCTACCCTGTATTTCGGATTAGATGACTTTAATTCATAGGCTTCCTTGGATGTAACATACTTCACCATATCCTGCCCGGACATCGGCGGGATCTCACGTACTTTCTCTAGAAGCGTTTCCTCGCCGGCTCTCTCACCGGTGATTATACCCCGCATTGCTCCTTCGGAACGCACTATCTTAGTCAGCGCTCTGGTATCAACACCGGTAATAGCCGTTATTTTATTTTTCTTGAGATATTCGTCCAGTGAGGCTTTTCCATCTGCGTTGCTCCACTCATCCTCGTAGCTTCCCACAACAAAACCAGCCGCTTGGACTTTTGATGATTCGGTATCACGGTTGTTAGTGCCATAATTACCGATCAATGGATATGTCATTATTATGATCTGACCGTAATAGGAAGGGTCGGTCAGTATTTCCTGGTATCCGCACAATGCGGTATTAAAAACTACTTCTCCCTTTGCTACACCTTTATAACCAAACAACTCACCCTCAAGTATTGTACCGTTTTCGAGAACCAGTTTGCCTTTGCTCAATTTACTCTCTAAGTATTATTGATTCATTTAAAACTATCTGGGTATTGTATGCACAAATGCATCCGGGTAACCCCGTGATTGTATTCCATTCAGACTGCTATTGGCTGTCTGAACATCGCCGTAATCCCCAATTTCGATCTTATATAGTCCGTCCAGGTTATCCAGCCTTAAAGTAACGTCTCCGCCTAAGCTTGCCTTTGCCTTCTGATAAAACTCATCGGCATATTCCTTATTCCTGAAAGCCCCAAGCTGTATAGTAACCCTGTAAGGCACCTTGTTTTCATCTATCACGACCGGAGGAAGTTTTACAGTGTCCGGTGGAATTATAACATCCTCCTCACAGCAGTCATCATCAAATGACGCGCATGAGTGAGAGGCGAGTGCTATCAAAACCGTAACACATAAAAGATAAAATACTCTGAATTTTTTCATGAGAATATTTTAGTTTATCTTAAGTGTTTTTCTAAAAACTCTATTTTCTTTTTGAAAACATCAATAGTATTTTTTACTCTCGAAAATCCGTGCCCTTCATCTTCCAATATAATATATTCAACCGGCTTATCCTGTTGTTTCAGTTTATTTACTATCTGTTCCGATTCATCTACTACCACTCTTGGGTCGTGCCTTCCCTGGATCACCATTAGAGGACATTTTATATTATCGACGAAGTTTATTGGCGATCTTTCATATAATAATTCTTTGTCTTTTTCTGCGTCTCCTATCAGCCTGGACGTTGCATCCTTCCAGTGCTCGGGGATCGAGTTCAGGAAAGTGAACATATTCGACGGTCCGAATACATCTACTGCGCATTTCCATAGTTCGGGTGCCTTTGTAATACATGTGAGACACATAAACCCGCCAAAACTTCCGCCTACAACAGCGATCTTTTTGGGGTCCACATAGCCTGTATTCTTGAGATAGTCTACACTGGCTACCACATCCTTAAATTCAGCCCCGCCCCAGTCTTTATATATCATCTGCTGGAAGGACTTTCCGTATCCTACACTTCCTCTGAAATTCGGCGCGATTATTATAAAACCTGCATTTGAGAGCACCTGCAGATACCTGCTGAAATTATGCATCTCCTGCCACTCCGGTCCGCCGTGAGGCCACACTATAGCCGGGTTTGTACCGTCCTTCTTCAAACCCTTTGGTACATAAAGCAGTCCGTGTATCTTAAGCCCGTCGAAGCTTTTATAAAAGATATCCTTCGGTTTTGTGTATGCGCTCTTATCGATTCCGCCGACAAGAGAAAATGTTATCTGCTTATTCTTATGCGTCTTAAAATTATAGATATAAATATCAGCCGGGTTTAGCGGGTTATCACAGATAAAGACCAGGTTCTTATTATCCTTTGTAAACTTAAGCGATGAATAATTACCTTTGGGCAGTTTTAGTTTTACAACCTTGCCTGTATCCATGTTCATCAGCTTCGGAGTGTTACTGCCGTATCTGTTTACTGTATATACGAGGTATTTGTAATCTTTAGAGAACTTATATTCGGTTATGTCCCAGTTCTCTTTAAGAAACCACTCAGACTTATCCTTCTTTATGTCATAGTATTTTAATCCCTTGAACTCTCTTCCTTCATCCGATATGTAATAGAATCCCTTTGAATTCTTATCGAATTCTATGTTGGAGTTAAATATCGTTTCCGCAGGGTCATGCTCTGTCGCAAATTTCAGTTTCTTATTCTCGGTATCATACAAGATTATATCCTGGTTGATATTGCCGTAGAATCTCGCGAACGCAATATACTTTTCATTACCGCTCCATGCCTCTGCTACGGTTGGATACCTGTCCTCGAATGAATATATAAGCTTGTTCTTACCTGTTTTGGTATCCTTTGCATAAGTTTCGAAATTATGCGGAAGCTTTTTATTTGAACAAAAGAGGAATTTATCGCCCTTTTTATTGAAGCAAACTATCGACGTCTGGGAATCCTCGAATCCCTTTGACTCATATACCACTTCACCGCCTGTATCAGGCATGCTGTATATCTGGGTTTGCTCGTTTCCGTTCTCATCGCTGATAAATATAAGCCTGTCTTCCTTTGGATAGTGAACTACGCCTTTAATTGCATCATTCCATAGTGAGATCTGGTCAGCCCACCCGCCTTCGATAGGTACACTCCATATCTGGGGTAGTCCCGTAGTATTTGAAATGTAATATATCTTTTTTTGGTCCGGAGATAGTGTAAAACCAGTAATAGATCTTATCGAAAAGAATTGCTCAACCGGGTATCTTTTAACCTTAGCACCTGTTTTCTTCTTGTCAGACATTGTTTATTATTACTTTAAATAAATTGGGATTTTACAAAGATACGTGTTTTTTTAATTAAAGTTTAGTCCAATTATTAAAACGGAAATGCTTAATTTTCCACTTCGTGTCCGTAATATGAGAAAAATCCATATGCCATATTAGCAACAAGCAGAACGATTATTGATAATAGTAATTCTATTGAAGAAAATGATGTCCCAACTAATCCTACAAAAAAGATCAAGATCCCGGTGATGACTTTCAAGAAAGTGCTCTTTACAACATGAGTCGGCTCATTTTTGTCCCGCCGAAGGGTTAATTCGATACACGATGCGAATAATAATACAGCAAATACTGAAAAGCACATCAGAATTCTGACATTCGGGTCGACTATCTTTTCATTACTTTGATTTATCACATTTGATAGACAAGCGCCGCTCATTGCAATAGCCATAACAAGTGGCATGTGCAGATATGCCCAGACAAATGTTAGATAAGTTTTGTTCGCAAAAGGGCGTCTCCCTATATAATAAAAATATATCCACCACATACAAAAGGAGATCGCAATTCCTGCTATACTAGTTAATATAATTTTGCCGGTGATATGATGCTCCCCCGCAACGGTCCCAAGCACCCCTACAATGGATTCACCCAGAACAATTAATGTAAACAAACCAAACCTTTCCGGAAGCTTTGACGTACTGAACCGTGGTAAATAAGAAGTGAGCTCGACTGTTGTGAGTGGTGTCGCCAGATCGATGAATAACGCGGTTCCAAACATCCAGTACCTGTAAGGAACATCCATGAAAACCGAAATGACGACCAGTATAATAGAAGTAATGAATCCCGATCCGTATATAACTCCGATAGACCTCGCCGGTTTATTGTAATATGCTCCCCTTATCCAGAGGAATGTAATTACAGCCCGGGCTATGGCATATGATAACGCAAAACCCGTGTAAGTATCATTGAATGCTCCATGCACGAATACCGCCAGCCCCGCAGAAGGTATCATAATTAGGAACGCAAAAATCCTGTTCTCCGCACCGCCCGACTCGAATCTTTCATTGTACACCGTATAGCCAATCCATACCCACCAGACCGGTACAAACAACAATAAGTACTCGAAAAGCCCTGTCCAGTTCATTTTCAGCGCTAAATAATGAGCCAGTTGCCCCACTGTCACCACAAAGAATAGATCGAAAAATAACTCTATCCAGGTTACTCTTCTGTCTCTGTGCTCATCTTCAGCCGTATTTAATACAGGCTTTCTCCAGACTTGTGGTCTCGCCATTTTTTATAAATATTATTGTTGGGAAGTGGTATTAGAAGTTAGCTGTGAAGGATCTCTTCCAGCTCGTCTTCGGTGATCATTATCTCGCGCCCTTTAGCACCCTGGTTCGGACCGACTATTCCGGCATCTTCCATCTGATCGACTATTCTAGCCGCTCTCGCGTATCCGAGTTTTAACCTCCTCTGGAGTGTTGATGTTGAGCATACCTGCAGTTTAAGCACAAGCCTCGCCGCCTCTTCGAATAGCTCGTCCTGGTCCTCCATTCCGCTCGTCGAATGGGATCTGCGTTCTATTATCGATGGAAGCAGGTATGACCTGGAAAAGCCCTGCTGTTCCCCGATGAACTCCACTACCTTTTCACACTCTTCCGTGGAAATATACGCGTTCTGTATCCTTATCGGCTTGGGTGAATTAGATGAAAGGTAGAGCATGTCACCATTCCTTAAGAGTTTATCCGCACCGCCCATATCTATTATAGTACGGGAATCTATCTTCGATGCTACCTGGTATGCAATCCTTACAGGAAAGTTTGCTTTTATCACACCTGTGATCACATCGACCGACGGTCTTTGCGTAGCAACCACAAGGTGAATACCCACAGCTCTTGCCATTTGCGCTATCCTGGCGATCGGGTCTTCTATATCCCTCTTCGCCGTTATCATCAGGTCAGCCAGCTCATCTATTACGACCACTATATAAGGCATCTTCCTGTGTCGCAGCACGTCGTTATTCCTTAGCTCGCCCGCTTCATACTTTTTGTTATAAGCCTCAATGTTCCTTACACCTGCATTTGCAAGCTTGTCGTACCTCTGCTCCATTTCCATCTCTACACTCTTCAAAATAGACACCGCATTCGACGGGCTGGTTACTATACTCTCGTTTATGTCAGATGACGTTGCAAGGAAATGTTTCTTTAGCTTTGTATACAAACTCAGCTCTATCTTCTTAGGATCTACCATTACAAACTTGAGATCTGACGGATGCTTCTTATAAAGGAGACTTGCAATAAGAGTATTAATACCGACACTCTTACCGGAACCCGTCGCACCCGCTATCAATACGTGGGGCATTTTCGCGAGATCTCCAACGAAAACTTCACCCTCTATAGTCTTTCCAAATGCTATCGGGAGAAGTTTATCCGTCTCTCTGTATTTCTTCGATGCCAGCACGTCCTTTACCCTTACCATCTGAGCAACACTGTTCGGTATTTCTACGCCCACAGTTCCTTTACCGGGAATTGGAATTATCATCCGGATACCCTTTGCCTTCATTGCAAGTGCTATGTCATCCTGGAGAGATTCTATCTTAGAAAGTTTTATGTGCGGTGCCGGGATCAACTCATACAATGTAACAACCGGTCCCGGTGTTGCAAACACCTTCTCTATCTCTATACCGAACTTCAACAGCTTCTCCTGCAACAGCTTCCCGTTTAGAGTCAGCTCTTCATCCGTAATAACGTCGCCGTCATCTTCCGATTCATCCAGCAGGCTCAATACCGGCGTCTCATAATCATCCAGTGTTTCCTCTTCGTAATCATCCTCGTCGCTTCCCGATCCCTCGGCTTCATTATAGTTTTCAGGGTTTATCTCTGTCTCGGAAAGTTCATCCTTTGGCTTGAGGTCAGTCAGCTTGTTTCCAATTCCGCTCCCTGTTCCCGTTAGCAGATCATCTTCCTCTTCTTCCACGTGTACTTCATTCTTCGGACGGTTAATAAGAGTTTCCTTTATCGGCTCCTCTTTGACCTCCTCTTCCACATCTTCTTTGCCAAGTTTGCTTCTGCGAATCTTTTCCTTCTCCTGCTCTACGGGGCTTAGTTCTATTTCCTCTTCGAGCGCGGTCTCGTCTGCTTCGTCCGTTTCCTCTTTCGGTTTTCTCAATCCTTTCAGCTTAGCGAATATCCAGCTGAACATCCTGCTCACCCTGTCCATACTCTTAGGAAGGTTGCCGTCTATAACCAGCATTACATTAAGCACCAGCGCCATAAATAACAGCACCGAAGCGCCTACACTACCGAGCGTTTGATATAGTACCGTCGAAATGTAATCCCCGGTCGCCCCGCTGTAACGCGAAGGAATGGTGTCACTGCCCATGAATATTTTCAAAAGTCCTGCGCACGATGCAGTCACGACCATCAGTAATAAGAAATAGATCGAGAACTGGATTATGCGAGGGAATTTCTTCTTAAACAAAAGCAGTCCTCCATAAAGTGCTATTAATATTGGGATTGCCGCAGAAAAATATCCGAATAACTTGCTCACCAATAATTCCGAAACAATCGCTCCCGCAGCCCCGAGCCAGTTATATATCTCCGCACCATAGGTCTCTTTCCTGAACATTTCGAAGAAACTGAATCGCTCGAGTGCTGCCTGGTCTTTTACTGAATATGAAATTACAGAAAGGAAGACTAATATCCCTGCGAGGGAGAGAAGGAATCCAAAGATCTGCTTCTTTGCGTCTTCGGATATACTGAAATCTTCTGTAGGAGTACCTTTTTTATTAGAACCGTATGACTTTCCTGTACTCCGTTTACTGCTGGATTTTGCCATATTTAATATTCACACTACTATAAAAATACAATATCTAAGCCTTTTTTACACTATCTTTTTCATCTTTTATAAGATTCACTTTTTTTAGCTTCGTTTTAGCTGAATCTTCCGATTCGATCACTTCTTTCAGCTTGATTACACCGTTTCTGAATAATGGTACGAATGGAAGCGAATCTATCTTAGAACACACCTCAAGATCATGTCCGAATCCAAGCGAAGAAAGATATTTCCCGTGCTCTGTGATCTGAAGCATCTCTTCAACAGCTTTACTTGACACTCTTCCCGACGAGGCGAAATAAAATTTACATAGGTCTATCGCTATCTGTTCCGGATCGTCTATACCTTCGAGCTCTCTGCCAAGTGCTTTTCCCAGCTTCATCAATAGTAATCCTGCACAGACAACATCTTCTATACACACATCCGACAGTTTACCGGAGCATACAACGTATAGATCCCCATCGAGCTTGGAAACATAATCCACGACTGCTGAGATATTTAAAAAACTCGCTAGAACAGCAGTCTTGGCGTGTTTTGCCTTCACAATTGAAACCGAGCCGTTCGTTGTGCTCCAGACCAGTATCTTATCTTTAATAGCATCTTCCGTGAACTCGAATGGTGAATTACCAAGATTAAAACCCTCTACTATCTTGCCATCTCTCTCCCCGCAAAGAAGCGAATTTCCTCTGCCCTTTGCTATCCTTGCTGCGGTCGATGCGGTATCTGTCGGAATGATCTCTTTCGCTCCGTTTGCCAGGGCTATCGTCATCGATGAAGTCGCCCGTAGTATATCTATGATCACAACGTTCTTGTCTTTTAAAAACAGGTCGTCGCTTATCAGATTGTTAGATAAAAATAAATTTACGTTCATACAGTTTTAAAGTTTGACTGAAATAAAATTCTTTGCGCAAAGGGAAACCCTCCGCTACCCTGCAATTTTCAGCCCCGTAATCTATCCCCTATAAAAATGGAGTCTTCACCACCACTGCCTTGATCCTGCGTCCCCGCACGTCAATCTCGATCTCGGCACCCGGCTCGTGGTTTCCCATTTCCACGTAGCCTAGTCCTATATTCTTACCGAGAACAGGTGATGGTCCTCCGCTTGTTACATATCCTATTTTGTTACTGCCTGAATATATCTCTGCTCCATGCCTTGCCACCATTTTCCCGTCCACTTCAAATCCCACCAGCTTCCTCTTTAGACCCTCTTCCTTAACCTTCTTTATAGCATCCCTTCCGTTGAATTGTTCGACGTCCATCTTCGTTATCCATCCCAATCCCGCTTCTATCGGGTTGGTCGTTTCATCCATATCATTGCCGTACAGCCTGAACGCGTATTCCAGCCTTAGCGTATCCCTTGCGCCTAATCCGCACGGTTTAATATCAAACTCTGCTCCTGCCTCCATAATTGCATTCCACAATGCCTCGGACTTTTCCTTATCCGACGAGGAATATATCTCAAAACAGACTTTTTCACCGGTGTAACCCGTGTGCGAGATTATAACGTCCTGCCCCGCCACCTTTCCGAATTCGAAACTGTAATATGGTATCACCGAAAGATCCGTGTCCGTTAATTTCTGCAAAGTCTTCAGCGCGTTAGGTCCCTGTACGGCGAGAAGCGATACCTCGTCCGACTTATTTACCAGCTCCACGTCACCGGACACATTCTTCTGCATCCAGTTAAAATCCTTTTCGATGTTCGACGCATTTATTACCAGCATGAAGTAATCACCGCAGTCATAGACAAGCAGGTCATCCACTATGCCCCCATCCTCCATGCACATCGCCGAGTACTGTACCTTACCCTTACCTAATTTGGATACATCGTTCGTCGTCAGCCTCTGAACAAAATCGAACGCGTCCTTTCCGCGAACCTCTACCTCACCCATATGCGATACATCGAATATACCAACCGACTCCCGCACAGCCATATGCTCTTTTAAAATACCCTCGTATTGTATCGGCATTTCAAAGCCCGCAAAGTCGACCAGCTTACCGCCAAGTGATTTGTGTATGTCGTAAAACGCTGTCTGTTTCGCCATTTCTATTTATGAATTTCCTTCCAGCTTTTTCCAGTCGTTCAGGAAGTTTTGCAGTCCTATATCTGTTAGAGGATGCTTCGCCAGTTGCTTTATGACCTTAAATGGTAGTGTTGCTATATCTGCTCCCATCATTGCAGACTCTACAAAATGGATCGGATGCCTGATAGAGGCTACCAGTACCTGCGTATCATACCCGTAATTATCATATATCGTAATTATCTGTGAAATCAGTGCCATACCGTCCTGTGATATATCGTCCAGCCTGCCTACGAACGGGCTTATTATGTATGCTCCTGCCTTTGCCGCCAGCAATGCCTGCGATGGTGAGAAGCATAGTGTTACATTTGTCTTGATTCCCTCATCCGTTAATCTCTTCACCGCTTTCAGACCCTCAGTTATCAGAGGAACTTTCACGACGATGTTGTCATGGATCTTTGCCAGCTCCTGTCCTTCCTTAACGATCTCATCTGCCGTTACCGATATTACTTCAGCGCTTATGTCGCCGTCCACCATTGCACATATTTTCTCCAGCATCGAACGGAAGTCCTTATGACCTTCTTTTGATACAAGAGACGGGTTGGTGGTAACGCCGTCAAGCACTCCCATGTCCGCGGCTTCTTTTATCTCCTCTATATTCGCTGAATCTATAAAGATTTTCATAACGCTAAGGTTTGATTAACTGATGTCGCAAAATACCCAAATTAAGTAATTTTAAAAAGGCAGGAAAGATTTATCTTGACTTTTAAATAATGTATAAACAACTCATTTTAAAACTTTCCCCTCCGACGGAGGGGTGGCGCAGAGCGACGGGGTGGGTCTACGCCGGATAAAATCATTATACTTGTGGCACTTTAAGATGGACAATAGAGCCTATTATTATAGCAATTCTTACTTAAATGCTTTACTTCACAAGCATCATTCTCCTTATTTCCGTAAATCCATTCGCCTCTATTCTGTAAAAATATACACCCGAACCAAAACCGCTCCCATCCCAGCTTACTGTGTGTCTGCCCGCATTTTTATGGTCATTAATTAATACCGATACCTCTCTTCCCGTTATATCGAATATTATCATCTTCACATTACTGTTTACAGGAAGGTCATAATCTATTTTTGTTACCGGGTTGAATGGATTCGGGTAGTTCTGTTTTAGCGCAAACTTATCCGGGATATTTACGGAATTCTCTGTTCCTGTTATCAATGTTGATACTATATTGGAAAAGGCTGAGTTACCTAACGAATTATACGAATAAACACGCCAATCGTACGTTCTCCCTATAGTCAAATTAGAATCATTAAATTGTGTGACATTAGCTCCCGTCGTATCACGTACTGCCCAGGCTGTATCGATGTTATCCCTTCTCTGAAGCACAAACCCGTTCTCATTACTCGAGCTGTCAGACCAGGTGAGCTTTACAATCCCCGTATCAAGCACAATAAGAGCAAGACTGTTAGGAGGATAAGGTAAAAATTGATAGTATATTGAAATAATATTGGAATAACTTGAATTTCCATTTGAATTAAATGCATTAACCTTATAGTAAAAAGTATCCTTAAAGGTCAATCCAATGGAGTCAATGTAAGTGGTAGTATTAGGACCCACTGTATCATGGATAGACCAATTAGAAGATGAGTTTACACTTCTTAGAATATGAAATCCATCTTCGTTTGAAGAATTATCATCATATTGCAATTGAATAAATCCCCCCGGGAGTATATTTCCTAATAAACCATCCGGTGGGATAGGCTCCTGCGAGTATTTTATCAAACAAAAATCAGAACCCGTTCCAAGTCCTAAACTAGCACCAGCAGTAAACACATTTCCATAGATATCTAATGCTATGTTTATAGGCATGTCGCCGCCATTGCCGGGTCCGTTGTATCTTTCTACCCATACTGAATCGCCTGTAGGATTATACTTTATTGTGCAAAAATCATAACCGCTGCCAATCCCAGTACTTTGTCCGGTTACATAGACGTTACCGTTATTGTCAACTTTTACACAATTTGCAAGGTCGGATGTATTGTTTGGACCGTTATATCTCTTTACCCACAACGAATCCCCCAACGAATTGTATTTTATAGTACAAAAATCACTTTGAGTTCCGACCCCATTACTTGAACCGGTAACATAAACATTCCCTGATGTATCCACATCAATAAAATTTGCTTGATCAATACTGTTTTGTGGACCGTTATATCGTCTTACCCAAAGAGAATCTCCTGATGTGTTATACTTTATTGTACAGTAATCGTCGGATGTGCCGCTGCCAAAACTGTATCCGGTAACATAAATATTACCCATTTTATCAACTGCCAATGATTTTCCATTATCACTGACGCCGCCCGGCCCGTGATATGTCCTTACCCATTGTTGAATACCGGCTGAATTGTATTTAATAGTGGCATAATCATAATTTGAACCTCTCCAGCTTAGACCAGTTACGTAAACATTCCCCGAGCTGTCAAGTGCAATGGAAGCTGCTTGGTCGCGACCGGATCCAACACCGTTAAATCTTTTCACCCACAATGAATCTCCCGATGAGTTATATTTTATTGTGCAATAATCATAATCTGTACTTATTCCTTCACTTAAACCCGTTACATAAACATTACCTGTGTTATCAATTGTAAGTGATAGTGCTGCATCAATAAGGTTATCCGGACCATTATACCTTCTTACCCATAAAGTATCGCCTGAGGAATTATATTTTATTGTACAGTAATCATAATCTGTACCGCTTCCTGGGCTTTCGCCCGTGACATACACATTTCCTAAATTGTCTACTGCGATTGAATTTCCGGCATCACTGTTATTACCCGGTCCGTTGTATCTTCTTACCCAAAGTGTGTCACCTGAGGAATTATACTTTATAGTACAGTAATCTTTGGTTACGCCTGAACCCGAACAAGAACCCGTTACATAAATATTACCAAGTTTGCCTACGGCAATCCAGTTTATTGCATCGCTATTCGTTCCTGATGAATTATACCTCGCTACCCACTCCTGCGTAACTTGTGAGATACAATCTTCACATAGGAATGCCGCAAAAGTTAATATCAGTGTGGTCAAAAATTTCATGATACACCCCGTATTTTATTTGTCAGTTTTGTGAAGTGGTAATCTTGAGAAGGTAATCTAGAAGGTAGTAATTGAAGAATGAGAATATAGTATTTCTACTTCAAAAAACTATAAATTTTATATTAAAAAAATATTAAATTTTGTTCTTAAAGTAAAGCCCTGTAAGATATTCCCCGTTGTTTAAAATGTTCAAAATTAGAAGTTTTTAAACGTTTCTACCAATAATGTTACCTCGGTATCTTGTGCGACCTACACAACAAAAGTATATATACGTATCTCCGTAGGAGTCCTTCGGACTAACCCTTTCTTCATTTAAACTATCTTGACTTCACATTATTTTGCATCAGCCCTACCCTTGTCATTTCCGTACCATTGGAGTACCCTAACTTATTCCATGAAAACCCCAGTCATCCAGTAAATACGGCATTATAAAAATTGTCGTAAAAATTATGGAGTTTTCTGTGTCCATCGATTTATCGAGGGCGGGAAAATACTGTCTGAGCATAAGAGCATCCCAATATTAATTCAGCTCTCAACCGCGAGTTTATTTTCCCGAACGGAAAACGGAAATAATTTTAGGCAATTTTTATTAAGCCGGCGCATTTTGGTACTTTTGTGCGAGCAAAAGTACATTCACGGAAGTGAAGAGTTGTTAGACGCATTTACGCCTGGGCCTTGATTTTTTGCTTCTGGAGCCTGCCCCGCACAAGCGGAGCGGATGCGGGGGATCAAGCCAAAAGAACTCACACGAAGTGTGGTTTTATCCCCCCTTTTACAAAGGGGGGACTAAGGGGGGTTAAACAAAAAAGTATATATACGTATATAACCCTTTCTTCATTTAATCTAACTTGACTTCACATTATTTTGCATTGGTTATTCGAATAACTAGGTTCTGCCGTCGGCTTGTTTCTTAGTAGGCACGCCTTCGGCGTTTGATGAACCCGGTATTTACGGCAGGAACGGTAATATCCGCGCTCTGCGGTGTTCTGTTTGTCTAACTTGCATCGCTTTCACTGTTGCTTAAGTAAAGATTGTCAATGTCCTAGGTCGCTAGGCGGGCGGGACCGCTTGATCACTTCTGTTCGAAGGGTCTATACCGGCAGCATAAGCTGTCCCTCGCGCATCAATTGTGAGAGGATCATTTCATGCAAACCGTTGCTTTCTTCACGGTGAGGGATGTTGTGGAAGGGTGATATGTTTATTCCCTTCGGCGGTGAGAGTCTAATAGTGACTTTGGATCGGACCTCTACTAAAAAGTCCGGCGAAACAGTTCAGCCGTCTGTAATGCGATTCTGATCGCGTGAAGGTGTTCCGTCGCCTTTAGCAGAAGGAGCAGTTGTATCCTTATCCTCTGTGGGGTACGTACCGTAAATACTGTATAACGTATGATACAACGAAATCAGGCTAGCCTGTTTATTACACTGTAAGGTGTCATCCCCGTGAAAACGGGGATCCAGAAGATAAAACTAAAAACGATGAAATAAACTAAATCCCTTAACACTAAACAAAAACGAAGAACAGCAAAACCCAACTACCACAACAAAACAAATATTACACTATACCAATAATCACCGAAGGTCTACGACTCATCGAGTCCCCGACTCGTGGAGTGATTCAAAGCCATTACGGAAATCCCCCCATTAAGACGTTCGGGGATAACAATTATCGAAGGATTGACAGATTAATTGAACCTATTTAACCAGAATCATTCTTTTCGTCTCAATAAAGCCCTCTGCTTCCAATTTATAGAAATAAACACCACTTGGAAGACTTATTGCGGAAAAATCTACCTTGTATGAAGCGGGTTCTTTTACTTCATTAAGCAATGTTTTCACTTCCTGTCCCAGAACATTATAAACGATAAGCTTTACAAATGACTTTTGAGGTACTGAAAATTCTATGGAAGTCGAAGGGTTGAAAGGATTAGGATAATTCTGTTTCAAGGAAAAATCACCGGGAATTTCAGAAGATAAAATATGAATGCCAACGGTAGTATTAATAGCAAGATTCCTGCCAGCAGTAACACCTAACCCATTTTTTACTGAAATGGACTTATCAAAGCCGCCTGTTTGAGCATACTGCTTACTCCATGTTATACCTCCATCGGTTGTTACAGAAACCGTATCATCGGTCCTGACCACATAAACCAAATCATCAGTTACATTCGCCGCTTCATATGGAGTTGCAGAAACATAACCGGTGAGCGTAGTCCAGTTCAATCCTTTGTTTGTAGTCTTTCCCATTATGCCGTTGCCGCCAAATTTAAGTCCACCTGCATAACCGGTACTCGAGTTAACAAACATAACGAACTTAAAATCAGCAAAATCACCGGGCACTGAAGTGAAAGCCCAGTTAACCCCACCATTGGTAGACTTAACAATACTACCCCCGCTTCCGAATCCGGAAACAAAGACAGTGTCTTCCGATAAAGCATAAACATCAGTCAAAGATGAAATATTAACATCCCTTGGCAGCCAGGAGTCACCACCATTAGAAGTGTACTTAATCACTCCTCCGGCACCAACAACCCAACCGGTATTCGCATTCACAAAAAACAATGTTCTAAATCCTGTTCCGTTGGTATCATATTTTTGGACCCAGTTAACTCCTCCATTAGTAGACTTGTAAATCTTTCCGCTTATAGAACCAAGTCCGCCAGTACAATATCCTGTATTCAGGTCAAGAAAAGCAATGTCGGTAAGATTTACCGAGGAAGGTATCCCGGAATTAATGCTGAACCAGGAGGATCCTCCATTAGTGGATTTTAAGACTGTTGCGGTATCGCCACAAGTAAAGCCCGTAGTGGAATTAATAAAAAATACACTATGCAGAGCTTTATTCTGTGGATTAGTAACAGGCACCCATTGCGCCAGAGCTGTAGTATAAGTACATAATGAAAGTATGATAGCAAGTAGTAGTCTGTTCATAACATAGAATTTTTGATGTAAGAGATATAAGAATATAAGGATTTTTTGGAAAAGATTTTATTTTTTCACCTTTACCCAGTTCTCCCTCACCTTGGAGATGAGCTTCTCATCCTTTAGCTCCTTTTCCGGGATCCATTCCTCTATATATCCACAGGAAACACATATATAGGAATCCAGGAATATCCTGCGCCATGAGGTCACCGGGATTATCATTCTTTCACCACGCTTGGTAGCCTCGTTATCCGTATATACCTCGGTTGAGTCACATTTGGGGCATTTACCCGATTTTAGCGATTGGTCATTCATAAGTTTGTTTAATATTAAGAAATATTAAGTTAATTTAACTAGTGTACTTTATAAATGAAATTTTGAAAATTAATTAATCTTTATGCTCAGATACAATGCCGATATAAAGAGCGTTATTTACATAATAATAACATCGTCTCTTTTTGTTGCACAATGGGTATGGCTTGGACTTAACCCCTTCTTTTATACATGGTTCTTGTTCATGTCTGTAACGGTAGCAGTAATGACTCACAATCATAACCACCTCCCTATGTGGCGCTCTAAAACAATGAACGTTTTAACTGACTGGTGGCTGACTGTATTTTATGGCTTTCCTATTTTCGCGTGGGTACCGACTCATAACAAAAACCACCACCGCTTCAATAACCGCGAAGGCGACGACTCGATCACATACAGAGTTAGTGAAAAAAATAACTTTCTAACATTCATTTCATATCCGTCGATCAGCGGGTACTACCAGCAAAGGGCTATATTTAATTATCTAAAAGATGCTAAAGCCAATAACAAAGAGAAGTTCTGGCTTTGCATTTCGCAATATGTCGTGCTCGTAGCATGGGTAGCTTTCTTCCTTATTCTCGACTGGAAAAAGGCGCTCTTTTTTGTGATAATTCCACAGCAGGTATCGCTCTTCAGCGTGCTGATATTTAATTATGTACAGCACGTGCATGCCAATGAAGAATCCGAGTGGAATCATTCGCGCAATTTCACCGGTTTTTTGAACTTTCTGCTGTTTAATAACGGATTGCACACTATACATCACCATAAAGCAGGACTCCACTGGAGCAAGGTTCCCGAAGCCCACGCTGAGATCGAGCACAATATCGACCCTATACTTCTCGAAAGAAGTTTCTGGTGGTATATTTTCAGAGCCTATTTTCTCTCGATATTCATTCCAAAATTCAGGACAAACTCTATGCGCCTGGAAAGGATGATGCAGGAAGAGTTGGCAAAGAAAGGACAGTCTTCTCATATATCCGAAATAACGGTGGAAGAAGAAGAGATATCCGGTCCTCAACCGGAAGTCCAGGTCTCTTAAAAATTTCTATTCAATTAAATGGCGAGACAACCAGTTAACGTACTCGTATTCCCTTTCAGAAAAAATTCGGAAGGCGAATACGAGTTCGCTGTTTTTAAAAGGGCTGACAATCCTTTTTGGCAGGCTATATCAGGAGGTGTTGAAGATGATGAGGAATTACATCTTGCTGCATACAGAGAATGTTATGAAGAAGCAGGTATCCCCAAAAACCGCAAACTCCACAAGCTTTCCTCCCATAATTCAATACCCGCATATATTTTTTATGAACATGCTGAGTGGGGTGATGCTGTCTATCTTGTAGACGAACACTCATTTGCCATTGAGGCTCATGATCATAAAATAATTCTTTCTCATGAGCATACTGAATACAAATGGCTTTCTTTTGAAAAAGCAACGAAAATACTAAGATTCGACAGCAACAAAACCGCTTTGTATGAGCTCCATTCCCGTTTAAAAAATAACGACCTTCAATAATTCCCCTTAATTACAATTAGAAATTTTTTTTTGCCAATCAAAGTTTTTTTTGTGACTTTTGTAGCTTTTTAGCTATGAAATATCATCCTTTCTCACTTACTTTTTCGAAAAAATTTATTTGATACTTCCCGGAGTAATCCGAATATTCCGGATAAATCATATGTCTTTACATAATTGCTCCCGCGGACGCAAGAAATGTAGATACTTGCTTTAAAAATCACATTTCAAAAATTAAACACAACAAAAAATGATAAATCCAGGTCAGGAACTCTCAACGATCGACTTTGCAAGCATGATCGGAGGTCCTTTAACATCATGTGTTGACGCGCAGGCTCAGGCTGCAATGAGCACAGTGAACTTCATAAAAGCAGTAGGCTTTAATGAAGATAATGAACCAATTTATGTTTCCTTTAAGTACGATAAGGAGGTATCTCCTTTTATACCGGGCACACCCGCAGGTATAACCTCCATAAATATAACTGCACCGGGATCAGGGTATGCCGCTCCTCCCAGTGTCGATATAGATAATACAGGATCAGGCGGTTCAGGTCTAGAAGCCCAAGCGACGATCGAAGGCGGCACAGTAACAAAGGTCACAATAACCAACCCCGGATCAGGTTACACTAGCGCTCCAAGTATTTCACTTACTCCTGTTTCGAACGATCCCGGTAGCGGAGCAACAGCGACGGCTGTCTTCACCTCTGCGGTACCGGACGTAGAGGCGCAATATAGGCAGATGATGATAGAAGTTCCGATGCTCTCAATAGTACCGATACCTTATATCCGCATAGATGAGGTGGACATAAAATTCCATGCCCAGATCACCACTATGGAATACAAGGATACGACGGATAAATTTGGTGTGGACGCATCACTGGAATTCAAGCAAAGATGGCCCGGAGGTTCGGTAAAGCTGAACGCTTCCCTTTCGTATCAAAAATCCAATACCCAGGGAGAAAAAGTTGATAGGACGTATGCGCTGGACATACACGTTCACGCATCACAGGATGAGCTCCCCGGCGGTATGGAAAAGATCCTGGGCATCCTTGAGGATTCAATGAAATCAAAAACTGCTCCACAAACTTAAAAAAATAGTCACCGTGCCAAAACTAAATGAATATATAGGAATGCTTTTATCGGAAATGGTAAAGGCAAGGGTAACGGCAGACCTTGAAACAGTAAGGGTGGCAGAGCTCTATGCGAGCCACCCTCTACTTAAAAACATGCCGCTCCCCCACATGCGATTACCGGAGATAAAACTAGATATCCCGATTGCGATCAAAGATGTGGATAAGACTGCATCGCCCGTCTATAACTTTCCAAAGATGAAGGAAGTTTTTACCGGTATATACACTGCGCAGATCAAAAAGGAAAACCTTACTATTACGGCTGAAGAAAAAGAAACGCTGGATAAACGAATAGAAGCGGTAATAAAGGAATTGGGATCGGGCAGTACCCTACCGCCAACCGTGGACTACATAGCCGAAAAATTCACATCCCAGCTGACAACCGAGGAAAGCCAGGCGGCAAGAAAGACCGTAAAATCAAAAACCGATTTTACAAAATTCGCAAAGATCTCCGACAGCATCAAAGCCGAATTGATAAAGGAGCTTCCAAAACACATCGAGACCCCGGAAGCAGGAATAGACGTGATCGTCACGGCAAACGAATTACGGGATGCGGTCGAAAAAGACAAGCTTACCGTTATAAATCTTTCCGTCACTGAAGACGGCTACATGTGGAATACTATAACTAAGGACGACGGTAATACCGAAAATAAATTATTACCCGAATGATAAAAGCGATACATTTACCGCAGGTAGAGGAACTGCAAAAACGCGAAATGGAAATACCGGGATTGATCGACTCTCTAAAGGACAGAAGCGGGAATTTTTTTAACAGCTGTCTGGAATGGATCCATGAACTTTCCGACTATATGAAAAAAAATAACATTCCCGAATCGGCGGACATCTCGCTTCTGGAAGGCAGGTTGATCATGGCGGAACGAGGGCAGGTTGAAGGGGACATAGCTTTTAAAAGCAGAGCTTCAAAGAGCAAAATAAAAGAAGCGGTTGGAGTAGAGGCATTGAGGGAAGCTCAGAATGTGATCCTTCGTATAATTCAAAATCCGGTAATGAGGATAGAGGAAGCGGCATCACTTATACGGCAGATATGCGCTATCGCCGAACATAAAGGGCTACTGCAAAACCGTACATTTTCACCAAACCATATAGAATCATTAATAGCAGAGCTGAAGGACGATCCCGACCTTACAAACGGTATAGTAAAGTTAAATGGTATGCTCCCTCAAATAGATCTGATAATCCTATTCGACAGATGTATTTGACAAAGCCATAATGGAATTCTTACTGACGAATCTGCAAAGAGATTTATTAGTTGGTTATCAATACGTCACCCTCGCATTCAAAAACCTGCGGGAATACGGTACCGTTGGAATATTCAGCGTGGAGTTTCAATTGTACAATTGTATCGTGCGGTATAGGCAAATTACCGGTACTAATATAAGATTGGAATGTTCCTTTGGGCAGGAACATATTATCGAGAATATAATACCTTGATGTGTCGGATTGAAAATAAAAATCAACGACTGCGCTATCTTTTAATCCAAATTGTATTGCAAGACTCGGTCCACTCGATGGATTAGGATAGGCAGGTCCAAAATAAAAGCTAAGCTCGTTTGTTGGTAAGGTCGTATCTCGTAAGCACCAGTCATCATAATCACCCCCAAGTATTTCACCCTGCTCATTGGTTACAAGTATCTCCGATCCCGCATAAGGATCATTCCATCCCACCAAACCGCCTCCTGGGTCATTAGAATTACAGGATAGGAATATAAACGCCATAAATACAGCTAATAATAAGCTTCTCATTTCCAACCTCATTTATTTAAGTTAGGTTAATTATTGTCAATATTCAATGTTACAGTCAGTGTTTACCTAAATTATCCATTGGATTTATTTCAAAATATCGATATATTTGTAATTCTATAAATTAGAATTTAGACGATAAATATATGTTTGCAATAGTAGATATACAGGGCAGCCAGTACAGGGTGCAGGAAAACGACAAGATCTATGTACCAAAGATCAGCAAGGACGCAGGCGAGAAAGTAACTTTTGACAAGGTACTCATGATCTCACCCGCCGAAAACAAGTTCGAAATTGGTACACCTGTACTCGATGGCAAAAAAATAGAGGCGACGATCGTTGACCACGTGAGAGATGAAAAAGTGATCGTATTCAAGAAGAAGAGAAGAAAAGGATACCAGAAGAAGAGAGGTCACAAACAGCATTACACATTAATCTCAATAGACAAAATCGCATAGGAGAATAACAAATGGCTCATAAAAAAGGATTAGGAAGCACAAAGAACGGCAGAGACTCACAAGCGCAGAGACTTGGTATCAAGAAATTCGGCGGTGAAAGAGTAAAAGCCGGCAATATTATCGCAAGACAGAGAGGAACTAAGTTCCTTCCCGGCAAGAACGTCGGTCTAGGAAAAGATTATACTATCTTTTCATTAATAGAAGGCAAGGTGTTATTCACCAATAAGGCAGGAAAGAAAGTTATAAACGTCGAACCTGCCAATGCATAAGTTTTAATCCACAGGTAAATGGAAAAGGTTATCGCTGAAAAGCGGTAACCTTTTTTTATTCTCAAAAATTTAAAATCACGGAAGATAAAATGAAATTAACAGTAGTAGGTGCAGGAAATGTAGGCGCAACAGTGGCAAACGTTGCGGCTGAGAAGGAACTGGTAAACGAAATTATACTCCTCGACATTAAAGAAGGTATTGCAGAGGGAAAATCCCTCGATATATGGCAGACAGCTCCTATCCTTGGCTATGACACAAGGGTCACCGGTTCGACAAACGATTATTCGGCAACGGCAGGCTCGGACGTAGTTGTAATTACTTCCGGACTTCCAAGAAAGCCCGGCATGAGCAGAGACGACCTGATCTCGACAAATGCAGGTATCGTAAAGTCGGTAACGGAAAACATAATGAAACATTCTCCCGACACCATAATAATAGTAGTATCCAATCCGCTGGACGTAATGACATACTGCGCGTACCTGACATCGGGACTTCCGTCGAGCAAGGTTATGGGTATGGCGGGAATACTCGACACTGCAAGGTACAGAGCATTCCTGGCTACCGAGCTGAACTGCTCACCGAAAGACATACAAGCAGTTCTCATGGGCGGTCACGGTGATACGATGGTACCTCTTCCAAGATATACGACAGTAAGCGGTATCCCTGTAACGGAATTTATCAGCGACGAAAAATTACAACCAATAATAGAGAGGACAAAGAAAGGCGGAGGCGAGCTGGTACAGCTTATGGGAACATCAGCATGGTATGCTCCCGGCGCGGCGGCGGCACAAATGGTAGAGGCAATTGTAAGGGATCAGAAAAGGATATTCCCGGTATGCGCATGGCTGGAAGGACAATACGGCATGGAAAAAATCTACCTTGGTGTACCGGTAAAGCTGGGCACTAACGGAATAGAAGAGATAATAGAGCTAAAACTGAACGAAGACGAAACGAAACTGCTCAATGACTCTGCCGTAGCAGTACGAGAGGTTATGGGTGTGTATGATAATATGATGAAGGGATAAAATAAAATTCGTATCAGAGTACGAGGTGACGGTGAGCAATTGCCGTCACTTTTTTTATTGCGGTGTAGAATTTTTTTCTTTGCGGATCACGAGGCTCATTTCCGTACCGCTGTCATTGGAATCAAAACTGAACTCATCTACGAGCGACATGATAATGTAAACTCCTCTGCCGGATTCCTTAAGGAGATTCTCTTCGTTTGTAGGATCGGGTAACATCGAAATATCGAAACCATCACCCTCATCTTTTACCTTTACCTCTATCATATCCTTATCATAATTAATAATGACATGAACTTTTTTGGAAGGGTTTTCCTTATTGCCGTGAACAATGGCATTGACGAGCGCTTCAGAGACAGCTATTTGCAGATTAATAAATCTTTCAATCTCAAACATGGTCTCCTCATTGACGCGGGCGAGAACTTCCTCGAATTTTGCGATTTCAGACCTTTGGCTGTCGAGTTCGATGTAGAGAGTCTTCAAATAAATTTAATTTTGTTTCAAATATTCCAAATTATTCTAACAAGCACAGACGCGGAAGAATTATCGCTCGACGAATTGTCGTACTTAAAGAAATCAATTCCCCCGGTAACGTGAATGTATGAATTATTTTTTAAAAAGGCTTTTACCCCGGCAACAGGACCGAAGTTGCGCACCGTATTACTTAATACTTTTACTCCGTCGACGTAATCGTAACGCTTTTGCTGGTAAAACTTATACCCTGCGGAAAGCTCTACAAATTCAAAAAAAAGATAATTGAGCGAGCTAGCCATATTGACGTCTTCGAAATAGCTCAGGGGGCGTACCGAGAATTCATCGTCATTGAATTCCCCCTGCTCGGAAAACTTAAGCCCGGTAAATAAATTTACGAAAAAGTTATCTGTAATGTTATAATAAATTGAATCCTTAACAGTGAGCTGTCTGTATGAGAAACTATTGACCTGTGACACCAGGTCTTCAAATGCGTAAACTGTATAATTAGCAAGCACCTGCACGGAGTTCTTTATCAGCAAGGGTTTCAGAGGTGCATAGGTACTATTTGAAGTGAGGCGGTATATGGTGTTTGTATTGTTGTTCGAGCTCCTCTCTTTATATATATAAGAGAGTTTATTTGAGCTGGCATCGAATATTGTTTCGAGTATAAAGTTATTCAGGTTATTATAGATGTGAGAAAGTGAACCAACAAGCAGGAGTTCGTCCCTGTCGTCATAATTCTGATCACTATCGGTATCATATTTTAGTATGGACGAAGATCCGGAAAATTTAAACGAGTTAGTATTGGAAAGGCGGTATGTATTATCCAGAAAGAGAGACGTTCGGGAGCTGTTATTGTTCTTCTCTTTTTCGACCTCCTCGAGCTGGCGAATCGTTGCAGGACTTAGTCCGCCGAGATTCACTGGGACGTTATTTTCCGATCTCTCCTGGTGAAGGAGACCAATACGTGTAATATTATTGAGGAAACCAAAGTTAAGGTCCGCTCCAAAACGGAGCCTGTTTTCCGTTCTCTCGGAATCATAGTTATTATCAAAGATGATCGAGCTGGTATTGGATTTATATTTCAGCTCCTTTAATATATTCTTTGAAGTAAATCCCCCATTTATTGTGAGCAGGTAATTCTCACCGATGAGGTACTGAACTTCATCCTCGAGATTTATGTAATTTTCTATGCGGGACTCTATATTGTTCTGTACTCCGAAAGTATTCATTACGTCGGTCGAAGCCGGGAAATAAAAATCATTACGTCTATTATAATAACCTACGCGAGCTCTGTTATTGGAGTATTGGGAGAAAACTTTATATACCTCGGAAGCAAGCTGGTAATTGTAATTAACTTTTTGTGTCAGGTCTTCATACGAGAGGCGCACGATCGCATTAGTCTGATAATCCTCTATATTGAGATCGGTCAATTCGGAATTTATTTCACCCCGGATGCCCGTATTCTTCTCTCCGATCTGGTCATCGGTGAGGTAACCGAGTTTTGAATTGAGGTATAATCCGTAGGTCGGGTAAAAATCGAAGTTAGTAAAGTAGAAATTGTGCGCGCTTTGATTTAGGGTGACGTTTTTATCATCCGATAATGTACTGATGCTGGTGCCAAGCCCCGTATAGAAGTCGTTCGCTACTTTATAATCAATTATCATTGTAAGGTCGTCAAAATCACGAATGAAGTTTTCCTGTAATTTGGTTATGTTGGATTTGAAACTATTATTGAGGAAAAATCTGAATTGCTTATTCTCGTATTCATAATTAACGCGGGATGTAAGGAACGCACTGCTGACGTTGTTGTCAAAGTCAGTAAGGAAGAAATTCCCGGTGAGCACGGAGTCTATATCAATAGAAGTAATGCTGTCCTGGCTTTGAGCAAAGCAGGAGACAGTACATGAAAAAAATGCCATGCTAACCAAAAATCTCTTCATAAGAAAACTTTTTTCTATTTTCTTCGGGTTCGAGTGACTTAAACAGGGTTTCGAGGTTAGTATAATCTTTTGAGCCTTTCAGTTCCAGGGTGTTTTTATCGAGAACAATCCTGCCTTTATCGATGAGCAGTATGCGTGAGGAAATCTTTTCTATTACATCAAGCAGGTGTGAACAATAAAAGATGGTCTTCCCTCTTCGCGAGAAGTCCTCTATCATGTCACGGAATGTAAAAATGGTATTTGCGTCCAGCCCGTTAAGAGGTTCATCCAGAAAAATCACCTCAGGGTCGTGCAGGAGAGCAGAGGTTATTAGTACTTTTTGCTTATTCCCTTTCGAAAGAGTGGAGAGTGAAGAGTCAAGCATCGCGGTAAGGTCGAATATCGAAGCGAATCCTTCGATGCGGTGTTTTGCTATGTCGCTCCCGATGTTCCTTACTTCCGTAATGAAGCTAAGAAACTCTCTTGGAGTGAGGGAATTAAACATATTGCCGGATTCGGGCACATAACCGATTATCTTTTTCAGTCCTACGGGATCATCCTTAACATTTATTCCCCCGATGACAACCTCACCCTTATCAAATTCCAGCATGCCGGTAAGTATCTTTACTGTGGTGCTTTTACCGGCGCCATTGGCTCCTATATAACCGCAGATATCCCCTTTTTGTATATTAAAGGACACCCCTTCGAGCGCTTTCACTCCACCGGGATATTCTTTAAATACATTATTTACCTGTATCATAAGGTAATTTATGAAAACACTTCCTATTAGTTCAAGTCTAATAGCCAATGTTAAATTTTACCGGAATGGGGTGCAAGCCAAGCTAAATTGATTGCAATTCTAAGATTATATTTTTACATTCCGTTATGCCGTCTCTGTGTCATAATGGAGACTATTTCCAGCTCAAATGGCGGAACTGGTAGACGCGCTGCGTTCAGGGCGCAGTCCTGGCAACGGGGTGGGGGTTCGACTCCCCCTTTGAGCACAAATTAATTTAATAATTATGGGCGTTGGAAAAAATTTGGAAATTAAAAGAATTAGTAGGGAGTAATGGGTCCGATCACGAAGAAAGCATAGACAATTTTATAACAGAGATGAGAGCTCTCCGGACGAACATACAGGTTCCGGAGATGATCTTGCGGCTGCTTTTTTCCAGAGGTATCACCAATTACGCTAAGACGGTAAAGTTTTTTAAGCCGACCAAAGAAAGGCTTTACGATCCGTTCCTTTTAAAGGACGGTCAGAAAGCATCAGAGCGCATCTCCGATATAATCGCCAGCAAAGAAAAAATAATGGTATTGGGCGATTATGATGTCGACGGAACATGCGGTGTTTCAATGTTTTATCTCTTCCTCAAGCACTTCGGAGTAGATTCAATCATTTACATTCCAGACAGAATAGAAGAGGGTTACGGAATTTCCGAGAAGGCTATCAACCTGGCTCACGAGCAGGGAATAAAACTCATCGTTTCGATAGACTGCGGAATAACCGCATATGATAAAGTCGAGTACGCAAAGACACTCGGTATAGATTTTATTATATGCGATCACCACAGACCGCCGGACAGGATCCCTGATGCGTTTGCAGTACTGGACCCGATACGGGAAGACGACACATATCCTTTCAAGTATCTCTGCGGTACCGGTGTTGCATTCAAACTTATACAAGGCGCATGTAAGCTGATGAAGGAAGAAGAGTTCGCTTATACGCTTCTGGACTTTGTCGCGATTGCAACCGCTTCCGATATCGTACCTCTCATAGACGAAAACCGTATCATACTTCACGAAGGACTGGAAATGATAAATAACAATCCGCGTCCCTCGATCAGGACAATACTCGAGGCAAGCGGTGTTACTCCGGGAACGCTAAACACGGCAAAGATAGTGTTTACGCTAGCTCCCAGGATAAACGCTGTGGGCAGACTAGGCGATGCAAAGCGCGCAGTGGAGATGTTAACCAGTATTGATGATGAGGAACTAGTGAAGCTCGCGGATGAGCTGAACGAGGAAAACCTGAACAGGCGAGAGATCGATAAGACAATCACTGAGCATGCTATAAGAGAATGCGAGGAGCTTGTGGTAGAATCGAGCAACTATACGCTTGTAGTACATAATGAAGATTGGCATCCGGGTGTTATCGGGATAGTCGCGGCAAGGCTGGTGGAAAAATTTCATCTTCCCTCGGTCGTGCTGACAACGGTGAACGGGGTCGCAAAAGGAAGCGCAAGAAGTATAACCGGATTTAATATTTACGAAGCACTGAAGAAGTGCGAGCACGAACTGATACAGTTCGGAGGACATTACCATGCGGCGGGACTGGAAATTGAGATAGATAAGATAGACGGATTCAAGACTATGCTCAATAAGATAGCAAGCGAGGAGCTTTCACAGGATCAGCTTTTACCGGAAATGCTCATAGACGCTGAGCTTTCATTCGAAGATATAAGCAACCAGTTCGTGAAAATACTCACATTCTTCGAACCGTACGGACCTGAAAACATGACGCCTATATTCACGACGAAAAAAGTGCAGATCGTTGGAGACGTACGTTACGCAAAGAGCCACACGCATATATTCCGAGTAAAAGAAGAAGAAAGTGAGCTTGTATTCGACGCGGTATTCTTTTCGTCGGAGAAATTTCACGATGACATACAGCCGGGCAGGTACTGCGATATATGCTATTCCATAGATAATAACTACTGGAACGGCGCCTACAAGACAAAGCTCAGAATCAGGGATATTAAATTTCCATATTAAAAATAGCCTATGTTTGTTATTTTTGGGAAATTTTTAAGTAAATAAATCTTACCGGAGATAAAGTGTCAGGACATTCCAAATGGTCAACGATTAAAAGGAAAAAAGCGGCAATAGACGCTAAAAGAGGCAAAATTTTCACGAAATTGCTCAAGGAAATCACTGTAGCCGCAAAAGAGAAGGGCGGAGACCCGGATGCAAATCCAAGGTTAAGGCTTGCAATAAATACTGCCAAGTCTAATAATACACCTATGGATAATATCAACAGGGCTATTAAAAAAGGAACGGGTGAGCTGGAAGGGGTGAGCTACGAAGAAATCAACTACGAAGCATACGGTCCTCATGGTGTCGCGGTTATAATAGAATGTTTGACAGATAACAAGAACAGGACGGTGGCTGACCTGCGTCACCTTATTTCAAAGAACGGCGGTAACATGGGTGAGAGCGGATCGGTTGCGTGGATGTTCGAGCGTAAGGGAGTAATTTCGATCAAGAAGAGTTTGATAAAAGAAGACGACCTAATGGAGATAATACTCGAAGCGGGCGCGGATGATCTGAAAAGCGACGATGATTATTATGAAGTAATATCGAGCGTGGAGAATTTCGAGGACGTGCGTAAAGCTCTCGAGGGAAAAGGGATAGAAAGCGAAGAATCTTCACTGCAGTATTTAGCTAAGGACCTTGTAGAGAAGGAAGGAAAGGAAGCAGAGGACGTAATAAGGTTCGTTGAAGCAATAGAAGATAACGACGACGTTCAAAACGTATATTCAAATGCCGACCTGGAAGTAGAGGAAGAGGCAGGATAGATTTTAGGATTCCCGCGGGTGTTAGAGGCGGGATTCGCAGTTAATATCAATATGCGCATAATAGGCATAGACCCCGGCACGCTGATAACAGGAATTGGTATCATAGAATGCCTTACCGGCAGGAACGGCAAGGATGTAACCCTTATTCACTACGGCAGTATAAATCTCAAGCCTGCCGAACCACTCCCCAACCGATTAAAGAAGATATATGACAATTGTCTGCAGTGCATAGATGAATTCAAGCCGGATGAATTCGCGATAGAGACGGCGTTTTACAGCAAGAACGTGCAGTCAACATTGAAGCTGGGACAGGCACGGGGCGTGGCAATAATAGCAGCGGTAAACCACAGTCTTACAATATCGGAATACTCTCCGAGGGAAATAAAAAAATCCGTTACGGGAAAAGGTTCAGCATCAAAGGAGCACGTGAGGACGATAATAAAGAACATACTGGAATTTAAAGAGGACCCGGAATTCATGGATTCGTCCGATGCATTAGCGGTAGCAGTATGTCATTACTTTAATATAACGAGTAAGATCACGACCAATGGTAAAGGCAAGAAGAAGTATGATTGGAAAAAATATATAGAGGAAAATCCCGAAAAAATAATCTCTTCCAGATAAGTATGATATCATCTCTAAGAGGAAAATTAATATCATCACGCGAAAATGAGATCCTGCTCGACGTAAACGGAGTGGGTTACCAGATATTCGTTACGAAAAAACTGGCACAAAGCACGGAAGACTCCGATACCGAGTTAGCAGTCATAACATACCTCGACGTAAAAGAGAACTCGCTTATATTGTATGGGTTTGCCGATGATAAAGAAAGAGAGCTTTTTAAACTTCTTATAAGCGTAAGCGGGATAGGACCGAAGCTCGCTCACAACGTGCTGACACATTCATCATTCGAGGAAGTAATGGGATTGATCACGGGAACAGGAAGAGGCATTAAGATACCGGGGCTTGGAGCAAAGAAGATAGAGCTTATAGCGATGACTCTGAAAGATAAGATATTCAAGATAACAAGCGGTGAGGAAATTACAGGCGGTCAGCAGACAGTAGATTCAAAAGACAGGAACATATTGGACGCAATAAACGCACTCGTAAACCTGGGCTTTACAAAGAACGAAGCCGATAAGGTAATTACAGAGGTAACAAAGAACGGTGCATCGGAGCTCAGCACAGAGGAAATAATCCGCAGATCATTACAGTATAACTCATAAAATCATACATGGAAAAAGAACTTGCGAAAATATGGGGTGAGATAAGAAGCATATTAAAGGCTCACCCGTGGCACGGAGTAAATATAGGAGAAAATTGCCCGGAGATAGTCACCAGCTACATAGAGATAGTTCCTACCGACACGGTTAAATATGAAATTGATAAGAACAGCGGGATATTAACGATAGACCGTCCGCAAATGTATTCCAATATATGCCCAACGCCATACGGCTTTATACCGCAGACTTATTGCGGTGAAAAGGTGGCAGAGTATTGCCGTGAAAAAGCCGGAAGGGATGCTATCAAGGGAGACGGCGATCCGCTGGATATTTGCGTGCTGACAGAAAAGGTTATCAATATGGGAAATATTTTGCTGAAGGCAATCCCTATCGGTGGTCTGAGGATGATAGATAACAATGAAGCGGACGATAAGATAATCGCGGTGATGAAGGGCGACAGTGTTTATGGTAACTGGAAAGATATAACGGACTGTCCGGAGCAATTGATAGACAGGTTAAAGCACTACTTCCTTACATACAAAGAAGCGCCCGGTAAGCATCGTAAGGAGGTCGAGATAACACACGTATACAATAAAGAGGAAGCACAGGAAATAGTAAGGAGAAGCTATGATGATTACATCAATCTGTACGGGAATATCAATGAGCTTCTGAAGGCAGGAAGGTAGTTATTCGTTCCTTCCGTATTGAATGATCTTTATTTTTTCCTCAGTGATCAATGCGCTGCCAATCATATTAGTCTCATCAAACACTTTCTTTAAAGCATCTATTTTTTCTACGGTATCAACGATCTCAATGACGATCGGGAGGTCAGATGAAAGAGTAAGAATGTCTGATGTATGGATCTTGCTGTCTTTGCCGAACCCGCTGATGCCGCGAAGTACGGTCACACCGGAGTAATGATTTTTACGAAGGTATTCAACCAGATATTGATAAAGGGTCTTACCTTCGAACTTATCGCTTTCACCAATAAAGATACGTAACAATCTTGCTTCGGATTCTTTCTGCATTTTACCTGGATATAATTAAAGCCAATTCCCTGCCGAGAAAAACCGCGAGCAGGCAAAGCACTACATTTAAAACTACATTTATTACTGCCGGGAAAACCTGTCCCAGCTCAATAAAGCGCATGGTCTCGTATGAAAATGCAGACATTGTCGTAAAGGATCCCATAAAGCCAATAGCAAGAAGATCACGGAGATTAATGGAAATTTGCTTTTCAAAGGACAATCCATACAATATGAGGGCAAGAAGAAAACTGCCAATGACATTTACGGCGAGCGTTCCGTAGGGAAAACTCGTCACGGCTGAATTGACGAATCTGGATAGAAGAAACCTGGATATAGCTCCCAGGAAACCTCCTATTCCTATAAGAATTATCTGCATTGCTTGAAATTAGGGAAAAACAGGAGCTTTTTAAACATAAAAAAAACCGCCTCGATGGGATTCAAGGCGGTATCCTTACAATTAAAACAAAGGGAAAAAATGTGTGTGAAAAGAACGATTTTATCTAATGTACGGACGTATCAGAGAATAAGTTTCAAATACCTGAAAAAAAAATTTTTATATAAAAAGCCCGCCATTTGAGGCGGGCATTCAACTAAAACAAGAGGAAATTAACGTAGTTTTTTGGAAGGTTTTTGACCTATCCTAGCTTCATTTAATAGTACGTAATTTCCCGGGAAAGTTTCAATAATTAGGAAATTTTAATCAAAATCCTCGATCCTTATTTCTCCAGAATGCTCTATAACTACCAATGACGAGGGTACATCAGTCCAGCACCCGGAATTAAAGTATATTATTCCTTTATCTTCTTTTTGAAAAGTGTGGTGTGTATGCCCGCAAATCACAACGTTCACACCTTTGAACTTAGCGTGGTCTATCGCTCCCCCGGCGACTTTACCAGTGAGCCGGAGCCATCTCTTGCTCCTGCGCTTAAGGAAGCGCGATATCTTCTGTCTCCCCTTTCCAAACTTCTGCGTGTAAAGATAAAACGCAGCGGCGACTTTGCTGATAAAAACGTTCTCATTTAGGAAGCGGTCCCACTGATGGCCGTGAATGGCAAGTATCTTTTTACCGGCATGCTCCCATTCGTATTCTTTGTAAGCGGGAATACCAATAAGAACGGAAATTATTTCGGCAAGTCCTTCGTCATGATTGCCTTCGACCCACACGACCTCGATGTTCTTTTCGGGGTTAGATATTTTGCGGATGTAGGAGAGGAATTTCCAGTGCGCGCTACTGAGGCGTTTAAAATTAACATCATCGAAGATATCGCCATTTAGGATAAGCCTGTTGAAGCGGAAGCCCTCGAGGACTTCGACGAGACGTTTTGCACGGCACACAGGTGAGCCCAGATGTACATCTGAAATAATAACGGTATCAACGTCACGAATATTTTGTTCCGAATGAGCTTCCTGCTGAACTTCCATTGGCAAATTTACTTAATCTAAGTTAAGGAATTGTAAAGTATATATAAACATATAAAGCAAACAGCCCACCGAAGCAGGCTGTCTACGTATTCATTTGAAAGGTGGTAACAAAGAATGTGGAGACTACGGCTTATAAACCAATAGTAAGATTTCCTCTGAATGTTCTGCCCAAGCCCGGTATTACACCGAAGTTATCAGAAGAGGAGAGCCATTCACTGTCAAAGATATTTAAAACCTGGAACGTAATACTTCCTTTAAGATATTTATTGAAATTAAAGTTATAACCAACGTCAGCATCGAGAATAGTAGCAGATGGTAATTGATCACTGTATTCGGATTGGAAGAGCTGCTGTCCCGCGGCATTAGTTCCGACGAATTCACCATCGACAGCCATATATGTACCGCCGTCAAGCAGGATATTCCTAGAATAGTTGCTTAGATCAATATTACCAAAGAAGCTCTTATGGTTATAAGTCAAGCTCAGTGTACTGATAAGCTGAGGTCCGCTGGCAACGGGTGTACCGTCTAACTCATCATAATACAACGTATCAACGTTACCATTTTGATCGAGAGCACCAGTATTAAAGGCTCTCCTTGTTCCATCCGGATTGGTTTCCACGGAAGGAAGTATATCGCTCCATACATTATCCATATAAGTAAACGATCCGCGTACCCCGAGTCCGGGAATCTTAGTCAGTTTAGCAATTGATACATTCATTTCGAACTCTATTCCTTTA
The DNA here is from genome assembly GCA_020635255.1 of Ignavibacteriales bacterium. NCBI lineage: Bacteria > Pseudomonadati > Ignavibacteriota > Ignavibacteria > Ignavibacteriales > Ignavibacteriales bacterium. Next base: position 401,157 of record JACKAC010000001.1, on the reverse strand, counting down.
TTTATCGAGGAACCAATGAGTTCGGTTTTATTTCCATTTCTGTCATAGCCCGGCTCTCCAGCTTTGGATGGATCTGTAATAGTAGTGGACTTGTTGTCCCAGATCATGTAGTATCCGTTGAGCTTTAAAGCAGCATTTTCATTACCAAAGCCAACACCTGCTTCGAACTGGTTTGACTTTTCGTCTTCCGCATCAGGATTAATTCTGCCGGAGTTATAATAAACGCTGAGGTTTACGAACCTTTCAACGTGCGCAAAACTGGCAAAAGTATTCCAATTATTATTTATGTTATAGTTCACACCAAGTTTAGGCTGGAAGAAGCCACGACTTCTCTCGGCGTTTACCAAAGGAAACTCGTAATAGTTTCCGCTATTATCCTTCATATAAAAATTATCCCCGATAGCGCCTTCCTGGGTTATTCCCAGTGATGAAACCTGTGACTGAGTTAACTGTTGACCGATAGCATTTTCACTAGGCATTCTTTCGGTGATCTTGTATTTGTACCATACGTATTGAAGCGAGCCCATAAAGTTCACCTTATTAAATTGGAGATTTCCCTGAGTAAACAGAGTAAACTGTGGTGTCTCTCCCCTATAATTTCTGTACTGATTATTATATGTACCGTTAGCATCCGTTATATTCCAACTGAACGGATCACCTACGTCGTTTGGTCCGTCAAGGTCACCCTGGTAAACTACACGGTTGAAAGTACCGAGATTACCGGAAGTATCCCTCCTGGAATAACGGAAAGTCCTTGTTGTATTACCGTACATATTGGTAAAATAACCCGGGTGATCTGCTGTCCAACTTCTGAATTCACCACCAGCAGTAAATTGGAATTTATTGCTGACCTGCTGTGTATAGCTGGAAAGCAAACCAAACTGGCTGTGCAGTGAGTAACTTGTTCTCTGGAAAGCATTAGCAAGGTAGGTGTTTGTTGCAACGCTAAGGTCGTCAACGAATCCATCAGGACCCAGCTTATCAACAACGAGTGTATCAACCGTCATACCGTTGCTTCCAACACCCCTATTAAGACGGAAAACCGTACCGGAGCTATTAAGGCTCGAGCCGCCGCCGCGTCCGATAGAATAGAAGAATGTTGAATTTAGTATAGCCTTATTGCTCAGAGTAATCGCGTGAGATAATTCAAGCTGCGGTTTGTGGAAAAAATTGTGAGCAAGGCTGGTATAGGTTGGTCCATCAAGTTCTCTAACACCGTCGGTAAGACCATAGTTTGCATCGCCGGTAGTAGCGTTAGGCGGAAGCTGGTCTACTATAGTATTTGGCAGGAAAGGAGCAAGGTTAGCGCCATAGGAATATTTTTTGAAGTAAGCGATATTCTGACTCCATGAGTACCCATGTTCCTGCGGAGCTCCGTGAAGAACAAGCTTAAACACCTGATTAGACGTCGGAAAGAAGGCATTCGAAGTATAGTAGTTAAAGCCTTCGTACCTGCCATCCGTACGTGAACCGTTAGCAACTTTTCTCTGGATATTTAGTTCAGAAGAGAACTTACCCCCCAGCAAACCTGTACCCAGTTTCACTCCATATCGCGTGCTGGTCGGATCACCGACAGCAAACTCAAGACCATAGAAAGGTGTAAGGCTCGGAAGCTGAGTAACTATATTAAACGAACCGCCAAAAGAACCGGCGCCGTATAATGAACTTCCCGCGCCACGCTGGATCTGGAATGATCCGGCATTCGAGGAAACCGATCCCCAGTTAGACCAGTAAACGGCATTTGATTCGGGGTCATTTGTGGGAATTCCGTTTATAAGAACCTGTACATATTCCTGTGTAAACCCCCTAATATAGAGCTTAGCTTCACCATTTCCGACTCCGTCGCTCGAATAGGAATAAAATCCCGGAACGTTTCTAACAAGCAGAGGAGCATCCTGGCTGTATGTTCTGGATTCAATTTGTTCCTGACTTACATTGCTAAAGGAGACGGGAGTTTCACGGTCAACGGCACGGTTTATTTCGATGGTTTCGGTAGAATATTTAGTGGAATCCGGTGGAGATTCCGTATCCTGTGCCATCGAAGAATTAAAGAAGCCCGCGCCGGCAAAAAGTACAATAAGCAATAAAAATTTTTTTGCCATGTATTTAAACTCCTTTAAGATTTATAGAATACCTCAAAATCGTCATGGAGTATTTAATAAAGGTAACGGACAGATTAATTAATTTTAAAAGGAGTGTTTGCAGAGAGCCTTACCGATGTAAATATTAAAATGAGATAAACATGTAAACTCATGTAGTTGAATGTTAAGGAATTTCTTCTTCGCATCAAGTTTAAACGAACTGTAAAACAATTGTGATATTGAATTAACATTGAGTAATAAAGAGGGGTGTTTTTGTATTAAGGGAAAATAAAAAAAGCCCCGTTCATTTCTGAACAGGGCTTTGTAGAGCAGCTATTTACGAAAGGTTACTTAACCAACATCATTTTTTTGGTCTCTACAAAATTCTCACCTTTTAAGGTGTAGAAGTAGATACCGGAAGATAATCTTGAAGCGTCGAATTCGTATGCATATTCACCAACAGTTAAAACATTATTTACCAGTGTAGCAACTTCCTGTCCAAGTACATCATAAACCTTTAGAGTTACGAATCCTTTAACCGGCAGTGAGAAGTTGATAACAGTAGACGGGTTGAAAGGATTTGGATAGTTTTGGCTAAGAGTGTATCTCTCAGGAACGTTTGAAGAGATCTGATTAATTCCTACACTGTAGTCAACAGTATCAGGACGGAAGTTTATCCAACCGCCGTCTAACCAGTTAGAACCTGAACCAAATGCGCCTCTGTAATTAGTTGAAGTGAAGAATGGATCAATAGTATTAGCATCAATGAAGTTACTGAATACAGGAGAACCTCCCTGAGGCATAAAGTCGTTAATACTATAATTATGGTTATTAAGACCACTGTATGGGCTGTTTAACATAACTTCCTGAGTAGTAGCAAAAGTATCAGTCATTTGACCGGCTCCAAATACAAATGCGTTTGCGTTGAAAGGAGTGGTCGAAGTACCAGCAGTATCAATATTTTTGAGACATCCTGCAATTATATTGCTTTTATATTTAAGTGTATCACCTGTACAAGCATTGAAAACACCAGTACCATCAAATAAAGTACCTGTCGGCCATCCCATCCAAACTGTATTCCAGAGGCTTGTCTTAACATTCCTTCTGATATGAGCGCCTCTTTTAAAGTTAGGATCAACAGTAGTGGTATCATATTCCTTTGGACCAACAAGAGTCATATTTGAGTAGAAGGGCCATGTTCTAGGATTATTGTAGTTTGGAGCACTATTGTTATCGGATTCAAATCCATTAGAACCACTGACATCAGCAATATTGGGGTCACTTATACCAAGACCAAACTGGAATCTTCCCCTATACCCATTATCAGTATCGAACATATCGTCAACACCGAACGCAGCGACGAAGTATTTAACGTTTACAGTACCACCGAAACACTCAACAGCATCATCACCCGCAAAGCTCACCATAATATGATCAATCTGTGTTTTTCTTCCGACACCACCCATTGTAAGTGAGTTAATTTCATTGTTTGGTGCAAGAGCAATACCCGCAAACTCGATACGGCAATAGCTGAGGCAACCTGAGCTGTCATCGTCGTTATTTCCGCCATAGTAATAGTTAGTTGAAAATCCTTCGATAGCAGCTGTATCAACACCTGAGTTAGTATTTATTGTAGCATTACCTAGGATAACAATACCGCCCCAATCACCTGCAGCTCTTGATCCAACAGGGTTCCTCGAAGTAAATACTATCGGGTCACTTGCAGTTCCTTTTGCATAGATCTTTCCGCCTCTCAAAACAATGATAGAAGCTTTTGTTGGTGCATCACCATAAAGGTATGTACCGGCAGGAATAACAAGCGTACCACCGCTTTGAACTACAATTTCACCAAGCATCAGATAAGATCTGTGCTCGCTGAGCGTAACCGTACCTGTGATATTACCCTGCAAAGTATCACTCCACTGACCAAACGATACATTAGATAATACCATCATGGAAAAAACGGCTAATAAGATGAAAAACTTTTTCATTAAGGAAACTCTCCTTTTGTTTTTGTTAAACTTGTTCAAAGTTAAGATTATGACTTTACTATAATGTTTCGTGTGTTTTAAGGAATTGTAAACAGTCAAATACTAATAAAATAAGTACTAAAAATCATAGCCCAACGTCAAGGAAACATTAGTACCTCTCTTGAAAATCCTTACTGTTTGCTCAGTACCAAGAACATCCTGAGTGTAAACTTCATCTTCGCCAAGCAGATTTCCGATCGTGAATTTACCACTAAACCTGGTTAAGAATTTCTGAGAGATTGAAAGATCTATAAGATTCCTTCCGTTTTCTTCAACGTCACCCAGGTCATTAATACCAACTTCGGAAATCCTTTTACCGGCTCTGTTATAGAGAAGATTAGCGCTTGTACCTGTATTTGGATTATCATAGTAAAGCCCGACGTTTATTGTATATGGTGATTGTCCCTGGAGTCTTCTCTCGGTCCTATTTTCCGAACCGCCTAAACCTGAAATATCAACTTTTGAATTCACTAAAGTGAAATTGCCATTGAAAGTAAACAGGCTCAAGGTCTTGCTTATAAAGGCTAAATTTTTCCTTATTTCAAATTCGATACCATAATTATTTGCTCCGCTTTCGGCATTGTCAAATGTTGCGGATTTAGAGTCACTACCTGAAGATTGATCAAAAATCTTTTCTATCGGTGCGTCAATATGCTTATAGAAAAGGCTTACGGACATTATTTCTCCGGCTTCCGGGAAGACCTCGTATCTAAGATCATAATTTCTAATAAGTGTACGCCTCAAATTTGGGTTACCAAAGACATAAATATTAGTATTAAAGTCAATATACCCAAAAGGAGCAAGTTCCCTGAGTTCGGGTCTCGAAATCGACTGGAAGTAAGAACCTCTTATATTTGTTTTATCATTAAGAGCAAAAATCATATTAACCGAAGGAAGGATATCATTATTTTTAAGATTAACATTAAGAGGTGTTCCATCATCCTGAAAAGTGGTAAGGATCTGCTCATTCGATTCAAGTCTTGCACCGATAACGACTCTGAACTTTTCAATAGGGACATCAAACATCAGATAACCGGCATAATTATTTTCCTCAGCCTGGTAATTATCGGACGGACGTGTAAACTCACCTATATAGAGCTTCGTTGTATCAAAGTTTTCAGGCACGAAAATCGAGTCAATCGGTAAATAGTTTATCCTATTTCTTTCGAAAATATTCGTTGCCGAAGTAAAATACGGAGCAAAGAGTCTTGCATCGAAACTTCTCTGCTTTCCGTTAGCATAAACACCTAGCTTGGTCTTTGAATCAATACTCTTAATGACATGAAAAGGCATTTCAATGTTAGCTTCAAAGCTCCTATTGAAATCATGTAATTCCGAGAAAAACCTGCCACCGCTGTTTGTATTCGGGTTATTTGTTACTGCAATACCCGCATTAAATGGATCATCTGTGCCTCTTTGTCTTTGGTATTGCATAGTCTTGCGATCCGGCTCGTTAGAAGTAGATTCAGAATAGGATCCTCTCCATGTAAAGTTCATCTTATTCAAAGCATCGATATAATGCGATCCTTCGACAAGCGTCGAGAAGACTGTTTTTTCAGAGAACTTGGTAAGGTATAAATGTCTATCATAATCCTGCGGTACATTAAATCCGGACAGGAACTGTGTCTCATCCTTTGAATTAAGAACATATGAGTTCTTAAAACTAACCTTACTGTTAATACCAATTTTATAACTCATATTCGCAATAGCACCCCATCTAACGGAGTATTGTGAATTTAGACCACTGTATTGTTGCTCCAAGTCACCGCTTTGCTGATACTCCCATCTCTGTATATCCATATTCTGGAATCCGCTTCCATAAGTATATGCACCAAAATACCCGAACGGATTTCCAAGGACATCCATTTTATTACCCATAGAGATCTGAAGCCCGGTATTTGGCGGAGCTGAGCTTTCATTCTGTCCCCAATCATTTCTAAATGACTGCCCAATGGATTTTATCTGCTGCTTATTTAAGGTTAATCTGTCTACACGGAATGACGGAACCGAAGAAGGCAGAGTTCTATCACCATTGTCTATACCCAAGTTAAAAAATAGAAATTTCTTTTCACCGGCATCATAGCTACTAAAATCATCCCCTGTAGTATTTGAGTTGTACGCCCCGGATGTCGACATTTTCAATGTGAACGATTCGGGAAATTCAATTGTATTAAGCTGAACCAAACCGCCGCTGAAATTAGCAGGTTTATCAACTGTATAAGATTTTGCAATGATTATATTATCAAGCAAATTGGAAGGGAAGAGATCGAATGTGAATGATTTCTTATCTGTTTCAGTACTAGGAAGTTCGACACCGTTAAGTGTGGTATTACTATACCTCTCAGAAGTTCCTCTAACATAAACAAATTTATTATCAACAATATTTACACCGATAACCCTTTTAAGAACATCAGATGCCTGGCTATCAGGAGCCCTTTTGATCTGCTGACTGCTGATACCATCCTGCAATTGATCAGCATTTTTCTGTTCTAACAACATCGCCTGTTCATTAGCGGTAGATGTCGAAGCTTCGATCGTAATCTCATCGGTAGTTATCCCGTCGTCCGAACTAAGAGGAACGTCAAGCCTTGTCAATCCATCACTTTTTACAACTACATCAGTAAATTTCACAGTTGTATATCCCACATAAGATACCTCGACAGTATAAGTACCCGCTTTAATACCGGTTATTTCATAATTACCGTCAAGATCAGTTTCTACGCCGGCATTTACTTCCGGAATACGCACGATCGCGCCCGGCAACGGATCGGAGAAGTATGCATCGGTCACCTTACCGGTAATTCCTTGTGAAAAAGCCACACTGTTGGTCAGGAGTGCGGCAATTAATAAGAACAAAACCTTTGTAAATGAGCTCATTTTCATTTTTTTGCTTTGTATAGTAAACCTTAAAATAATTAGGCATGATTAACAAAAAATTAAATGAGTGTAACTTATGTTACCGGAATATTACGTAATTATAAAATGGGAAGTGTATATTTTTATATGAATTTAAGGTGTATCCATGACGCAATTGTTAAAAAATCTTAAAGCAAATTACGATTCTTTAACATAAATAAAAAAGCGGATGGTAAATTCCGATCCGCTTTGATATAAAAGATGGTAACTAAAGTTATCCAAATATGGATTTGATGAAACCCTTATTTTTCTTTTTTGATCTTTCGGGACTAAAATTTTCCGAGTCCGAAAGCTCTTTCAATAATTGTTTCTCTTTTGATGTGACCTTAGATGGGATGAAGACATTAACATATATAAGTTGATCACCCTTACCAAACTCATTTAGGTGTCTTATACCTTTTTCTTTTAATTTAATTACTGTGCCGGGCTGAGTACCCGGCTCGACCTTAAGCTTATGTTCATCAGAAAGTGTAGGAACCATCACAGTAGTTCCAAGAACTGCGTCAGCGATACTTATATTTAGCTCGTAAATAACATCGTCGCCGTTTCTGTGAAAATACTGATGCTCCTGCTCCTCGATAAACACGAGCAAGTCACCGGACCTTCCACCTCTCGCCCCTGCATTGCCCTGCTCTCTAAGCGGGATATAGTTTCCTTCCGATACTCCCGGAGGTATCTTTACTTTAATAGTCGATTCGGATTTAACTCTTCCCTCTCCATGACATTCCTGACATTTCTCCTTTATGATCCTGCCCTCGCCGTTACATACGTTACATGCGGAGATATTGACGAACTGTCCGAGGATAGACCGGGTAACGTGCCTTACCTCACCGGTGCCGTTGCAATTAGTACATGTCTGGTAGCTTCCATTCTTAGCACCGCTTCCATGACATGTCTCACAGGTTTTGAGCTTCTTAATTTTTAATTTCTTCTCTACACCGTTCGCAATTTCTTCGAGTGTGAGTTTAACAGTGATCTTTAAATCGCTCCCTCTGATGCCAGGTTCACGGCGCTGTCTGCGGGATGATCCGCCAAAAAATTCATCGAAGATACTTCCTCCACCGAATATATCCCCAAAGTGTGAAAATATATCGTTGATGTCGTTAAAGCCTCCGTTACCATTCACTCCCTGATGCCCGAACCTGTCATATCTCTGTCTTTTCTCCGGATTAGAAAGTATCTGGTAGGCCTCCGCGGCTTCCTTGAATTTCACTTCTGCTTCGGAATCTCCGGGATTTCTATCCGGGTGATATTTCATAGCAAGCTTTCTATATGAAGTTTTGATCTCTTCAACCGATGCCTGTTTTTCTACTCCCAGTATTTCGTAATAATCTCTATTTGTCATTAAGTTTTTATCTTCTCAATTAAAATTTTAATCCGGCTTCTTCGAAACCAGCACTTTATCGTGTTTTACAATCTTATCTTTCATTTTAAAGCCCTTTTCAATCACTTCAACCACTGTATTCGGCGGGACATCGTCGCGCGGTATTTGAGCTATCGCATCACTCAAGTTCACATCAAACTCTTTTCCAAGCGAATCAATCTCTTCAACTCCCTCAGCAGTAAGTACATTTTTGAATTTCTCGAATATAGCCTGCAGACCCTTTTTAAGAGTTTCAACATCGTTGGTTTCGCCCTTGTTAACAGATTCTATCGAGCGTGAAAGGTCTTCGTAAATTGGAAAGAGTTCTTTAATTATCTTTTCCGAGGCGTATTCACGGATCTTCCAAACTTCAGATTCTTTACGCTTTTTGAAATTCTCATAGTCCGCGGCATTTCGTAAGAGGCTTTCTTTAAGTTTTTGCACCTCTTTTTTTAACGCTTCAACGGAATCTCCCCCATTCATTTCAGCATCGCTTATCTCGTCATTCGTATGCTCAAAGCCCAGCTCATCTTTTGTCTCATCCCCTGTCGGGGTCATTTGTTCTTCGTCGTGTTCTTTTTTAATCATTTATTGCACCTCACTTTTTAAAATTTTATTCTGCTAATTAGATCGGATGTATAATTAAGTAAGGAAACCATTTTGGCATAGTTCATCCTCTTTGGTCCGATTATGCCAATATTTCCCTTCATATCGTTTATATTATATGTTGTCCGGATAATACTGTAATCCTGCAATTTCGTACCCGGATTTTCTTCCCCAATGGAAATTATAATCCCGTCATTTCTCTCCGAGCTGTCACGAAATATCTCCACTACAAGCTCCTTATCCTCGGCAAGGGTAACAATGTTTTTGAAACTCCGCGGGTCTTCAAACTCCGGCTGGTTTATGACTTCGCCTGTACCACTGATATAGACGGTACCGGTTTCACCGCTTCCGTATATTTCATCTTTTGAGTTTACCAGTACTTTGAAAAGTTCGGGTTCATAATAGCGGTAATCCTCAACCCTCTCGTTGAAGGTCTCGCGAATATCTTTGAGTGTCAATCCCTGAAGTCTCTCATTAAGGAACCGCGCTACAGCCTCAAGCTTTTCTTTTTTAACCTCAGTCTGCAGTTCTATAAGAACAGTCTTTGCATACCCGGAACGGATATTTATAACAACAAGAATTTTTGTGGACGATAATTCGACAATGTCGAGACGTTCAAATACAGCGTTATCGAGAAGAGGTTTAGTTATTATTGCAAGCTGGTGAGATATCTTTCCCAGGATGCGGGAAGTCTCAATGTATATGTCCTCGTTTTCTAGGAGCAAATGCTTCTGTTCAAAAATCTGGGACTCTATCAACTTCCTTTCCTTCTCAGTCAGTCGCTGATCATTCATCAACGTATCCACGTAATACCTATATGCTTTATCCGTTGGTATCCTGCCGGCGGAGGTATGAGGAGTTTTAAGAAGGTCCATCTCCTCAAGGTCACTCATTACATTCCTGATAGTAGCGGAAGAAAGATTAAGGTCCGTTCCCTTAGAAATGCTTCGTGAGCCAATGGGGAGCGCGGATTTTATAAAACTCTCCACTATGTAAAGTAAAACTTCCTTTTCCCTATTTGATAAATCTGATACCATTATTTATTCTCGCGCTGTCATTTTATGCTCAACATCAAAGATAATCATTATAAATTTTTAATTAAATCCACAAAATCGTATATTTATTACTCCTTATCCCTAACTTTAACAAGATTTTGGATGGTTAAGTTTATGTTTTCATCGAAAAAATGCCCTGCAAGTCTACGTGCCCGGGTAATCTCGGAAAGGTCAATCTCAGAGAAAATTAGGTCTTCGTCTATGAATTTAGCTAGTGTTTGCACTTTCCCGAACGGATTTACGACCTCACTTCCTCCCCAAAAATTAACTCCGTCCTCATATCCTACCCTGTTACAGAATACGATGAACAATGAAAGTAGCCGCGCATACGTTTTGTGATGATCAGAGTTTACGTAATAGTTCTTTATCTTTACAATCTCATCAGAATCCGCAGTGATGCTCTCCATGAACTCCTTAAAGGAATTGTATTTCACTCCGCAGGTTTTATATACATGTTCCAGTATTCCTATCTCAAGCGAAGTAGTATCGGTAAGAAGGTCGGTCATATCCGCACCAACCTTTGTCGGTGAAGCGGCTATTCCAAAAATAACCTGCGCGCCATCAAGAGACTGCGTGAGCGGGAGTGAAAGATGCCACAGGTCTTCACAAACAAGTATGCCAATTTTCCCATGCTTGGTGTCATAGGTTTTGCAGGTCTGCCCCGGCGTGAAGTAACGAAGTTCCTCAAAAATACCGTATGTAGGCAAATAAACTTTTCTATGAGTGAATTTCACTTCACCATCCTCTATATATGCCGCCGAGTTGTATACCGCAGAATTTTCTCCTTCCTCAACCAGCCCGCAGATAATGGAAATCTTTTTGCTTACTTCACGAAGTTTATCAAGTTTAGCAGAAGTGTAAGGATTAACACAAATTTCATAATTTATATCTTTGAGCGTGTAACCCGTCAGCGATAGTTCGGGAAAGACAATTATGTCGGCTTTCTCTTTAATTGCCCGGTCACAGTATTCAAGATGTTTATCAACATTCTTTTCAAGATTACCAAGGTAAGAAGAAATTTGCGCAACAGCGGTTTTCATTTATATTATTTTGATTTTGCAAATAACATTCTAAAAAATCCGGTGAAACGTATCCCCAGAGCTAATAGCGGATACAGTATAAAATTATTATGATGTTTTTTAAAATATTTCAGGCAGTCATCATTCCATATACCGATCATTCTTTTGTGATCTTTGTAAACACTTTTTCCTTTTGCGTGAATGATACGAGATCCCGGGTAGAACATTATTTTCTCTCCGCCGTCAATTATTTTTTTACAAAGATCCACGTCATTGAAAAACATTAGATACCTTTCATCCATATTGCGGATATTATCGAGCGTACTTTTTCTAATAAGCAATGCCGCCGCCATAGGCTGTTCGACCTCCCGCATAGAGTCATGGTCGAAGTAGCCCATCTTCCATCGCGAGAAAACCGGACTCCTAGAAAAGATAGCGGATAACAGCGACATCTCACAAAACATATCCCAATAAGTAGGAAGTGTCCTACATGAATGCTGGATGCTCATATCTTCATTTAAAAGCTGGGGAGCAGACGCTCCGGCAGTTTTATGGCGGCTTAAGAACGAAACTAACTCCTCAAGAGCATTTCCAATAATACGCGTATCCGGATTTAACAAAAGAACAAACTCACCGGTTGAAGCTTCGATCCCCTGGTTGCATGCTCTTGTGTAGCCGGTATTAGTCTCATTTAAAATAACTCTCACTTTATCCTTATATCCATCAAGGATCTTCCTTGTATTATCGGAGGAAGCGTTATCAACAATTGTCACTTCACGGTCAGGCTGATCCTCCATAAAAATGGATTCCAGACAGTTAATTATTTCATCACCGCTATTCCACGTAACAATGACTATTGAAAGAGCTTTACTCAAATTATTTCATCATAAGTTTTCGACAACGGGAGTAATCCTCGTAACAAAGTTTTCGAGATCTGTATATTGCTCTTCCGAAATATTCTTTTTAATAAAATCCTTCTCCGAATTCCAAAATGCGGCTATTGGGGGGTTGTTTTCAGCCGACATATAATTGACAAACATCTCTACAGTGGCAGCATAAAGCGGATATTCGGACGGTTTTATCTTTTCACCCTTTTGCAAGCGGGATTTCTCGTCGTCGTATCTTTTTCGCGCAGCGTCAATCTTCTCATCATAGTATTTTTTGAACTCCCCATTCTTTCTTTTTAATTCTCCACCCTCCATTCCGTATATATCGCTCGTATAGTAGATTATATCCGGTCTCGGCATAATACCCCAGTATGAATTAGTGACAACGATCTCCTTGTTGCCGTCAGAGTTCAGATCTTTGATCTCAGGATCACCCAGCTCCATATATTTAATCATTTCAAGCTTATTATCCGGCTTAAGGTCATAGACGAACATTCCCTTAGAGGCATACACATCGTTACCGCCGGTATTGGTCTTTACAAGAAGCTGGTATTTGAAATTTTTCTCAAGGTCTTCATAGATAAGTTCCTCACCGTAATCGATAGTGTCAGTCGATATTTTAACGAAATTCTTTCGCGCAGAATCCATCGTGAACACCTGCATCATATCAAAATTGTAATAGTCCATATACTGATCGCCGGCTTCATCTTTATCCACGCTCAGGACTATTATTTCATCATCACCGTCGTTATCGAGATCTTTATTGTCTATCGAATATACCCGACGCGGGGTGTTATATTCAACTTTAAACTCCATGCCGCCGGCAGTAATGCCTGCAGAATTCTTTAGTGTTGTGTCCTTTTTATTCTCGCTTATTTCATCACTTTCTTTTGTGCATGAAAAAAGCGCTGCACTCAATAACACCAGCATTACAATCCATAATTTTCTCATTTAAATATCCTCTTTTTATCCGTTCAATTCTTTTATTGCATCTTCGATGGATTTATTGATCGAAGTATCCGTCGTTTTTCCGTTCATCTCCTGAAGGAACGGGATGAGAGATTTATCTCCCGATCTGCCGAGCAGTTTTATCAGAGCCTGCTTGGTCTCCCTAAAATTATAATCCACATACCGCTTCGCAAGTTCCATAACTTCAGGGTCTTTTGCGTAATCGAGTAACGCAGTAAGAGCTTTGGTTCTTGTACGGCTTTCGATATCTTTACCGAATGCGACGCTAATTAGTGCGTCTTTTATACGCGGGTCAGGCGCGCCGTTATCGGCGCTGTCGAGAACTTCGACAACGGCATTTGTAATTATCCATCGGTGGGACGGTTTAAAAATATACGGCATGACAGCATCGTAAACCTGCTCCTTCGGAAGCGCTTCCCCGAGAGCTTTGATGCCGTCGGAGATTATGTATTCGTTGGTGGCGGATGCGATGGCATCTTTGATGAACTTAATGTCCTCTTTATCTTTTGACTTACCGAGTGCAGCGAGCATAGCGCGTTTGACTCGGGAGTTTGGTTCGGTGTTGTATTTGGTGCGGATGAAATCGAAAATTTGCTTAAAGCCAGATTCTTTCTTACCGTCCACAATTATTATGTTCTTTGGTAAAATTTTATATTTAATATTCGGATTCGTCATCAAAAAAGTATAAAAATCAATAGCTTCCTTTCTTGTTCCCCAAAATTTGTCCTCATAAAATACTTTATAATCATTAAAATCATAGCCTCTAATATTTTTAATTTGAGAAGGCAAAATTAATTCATTCGCTTCCCTTCTAATTGCCATTATCCTATCAATAGCGTTCTCACTATTCTTAAACTGAAGAACCGGGTTATAATAAACGGTTTTCCTATTATTATCCAGCGAGCTAAATACTTCCTTAAACTTCACATATATTGTCTTGTCCATTATCTTATTTCCGTAATCGAACTGGACGAACTCAGGCTGAACAGGGAAAGGAATCGTCCATGTTATGTCAGAACCCGAAATGAAGATCGGAACAATCGTGTCATTGCCCTGTCCATAAATGCGAACATCAACCGGAACCTGGAATGACGGCGTAAGAGTGTCAGTTTTCTGTACCTGCTTAATGTTAAGCACCACCTCCTTTGAATTCTTATTGTATGAGTGTGATACTTCAAACTCCGGGTAGCCGGCTTTCCAGATCCACTGGTCAACCATCCAGGTAAAGTCCTTAGGCATTTGATCAAGATTAGGATCGGCGTTGACGGTCTTATTTATTGCATCAATGAAATCCTGAGTTTCAACAGGTTTAAATTCATTATCATGCAGGAATGTAGATAAAGAAGCGAAGAAGAGGTAATCGCCAAGCACGTGCCGGAAAGAGTTAATCATTACGGAGCCTTTATCGTATGTGTTTTCGGTAATATCTCCAAAGCCTTCCCATACTGGCAAACGCTTTTTTGTGGAATCAACTTTCATTGCATCATCGCTATTGCGAAGGAGGTAGTAATCATACTCATCTTTCCCTTTGTATGCTTCATTCCATAGCGCCGCGCTAAATGTTGCGAAGCTTTCATTAAGCCAAAGCTCGGACCAATTACGACAAGTAATAAGATCACCCCACCATTGGTGCCCGAGTTCATGTGATATAAGGTTATCAGCTCCATAATCATTTTCGATATCGGGGTCGTAGTAGGTTCTTTCGTTTAGAACGGTAGCGGTGGTATTTTCCATACCACCGTAAATAAAATCTTTTACAATGACCTGTTTATAATTAGCCCAAGGATAAATGTAGCCAAATTTATCATTGAATAATTTCACCATTTCAGCAGTGTTTCGCACGGCGTATTCACCGTCGCTGAGACGATCTTTATCAACATAGGACATTACTTCGAGTCCGTCAGCATAATCTTTTACGATATCCCACTCTCCAACACCAAGCATAATGAGGTAAGTAGAGTGCGGTTTATCCTGTATCCAATGGTAAGTTGTTTTTCCATCAGCTCCCGCATAAACCGAATCAAGACAGCCATTGGATAAGGTTGTGAACTTATCGTCAACGGTGATATACATTTCAGTCGTTGTTTTGTCATTTGGATAATCATAGATAGGGAGCCAGTATTTATTATTCTCGCTCTCTCCCTGCGTCCATATCTGGTATGGCAAGGAGGGATTAAGTTCTGTCGGGTAAATGAAATACAATCCACGCTGGGGTTTGCAGGAATACATAACCACGTACTCAAAAGAGTCATCCTTGTTTATAGATTCAGGTAAATATATTTCAATTTTTTTTCCATCATAGTCATACCTTAGTGGAAGATCCATTAACTTTTGAGGGACACCATCAAAGTTAGAGTTAGAAACCCGTTCAATACCAATAATGTCAAACGCAATCGCATCTACTTCAAAGGAAGTCATTCCATTTGAGAGAGGAGCAATTGTAGTGGTAACCATCCCAATAACCTTTTTTTCGTCCCAGTTAAAACGTAAATCCATAGAAATATGCTTAACGTCGTAAGTTCTTTCACGTTCCGGCTCCGGTATGGTTTGCGAATATAAATTACCGGCAATAATCAGTATTACAATGAGGATAAATTTACTCATAAGTAACTAATAATCCGTCGATTAAACGGTAAAGTTAATGATGTATAATAGTCAATTTAAATTTTTATTAGAAGTGAATAAAGGGGGAAAATACAAATGAAAAACCTTATAAGTGCTAAAATTATCTAGTGGTTAATTATAATAGCGAGAATCGTCATGATAAGAATGAGCCCAATAAAAAAAAGAATCAACCCTACAAAAGTTTTCCATGTTGCAGGTTCATCTTTTTTATATCCCACAATAGTGCAAATGAGGCATGAAGCCGGGTCCCATATGTCATCCCAATCAACCATTGCTCAATATACTTCAAATAATCCTAATGTAAAATATTCTAAGCACACTCATTTACCTCTTTACTTTTGAAATTGAATTCCCTACACTTAGATAGCATTGTATATGCCCCCTTTTAGCGAACTCCCGTAAAAACAAATCTCACAAGGTGAAGCTTTCAATAATTATATTGACAGGTTTCATATTCTTTTATGGCGAAGCCTGTACACAACCACGGATCCCTTCAAATGTGTCTGAGGAAGGAAATGAGATTAGCCATACTGAATCCAACGCTCAAAAGAAAGCATTATTAAAAAATAAAGCACTCGACACAGATAACGAAAAGGAAAAGGGATTTTTAAATTACCGGGACCAAATGACCAATACACTTAGTGAGTCGCTTACAAAAAGGGAGCGGAAGGAAGAATTTCACTTTAATCCTATCAAGTCGTTAAACGGTAACATAAAATTCGGGGGACTATATAATAACAGAGTAGATCTTTATGTAGCGCCTGATATGTTTATAAAACCTTTTGAAGGAGTCAGTATATATGCAATAAGGAAAAGACATGTCTATATCCCCTTAGAAAAAATAAAAGAGAACATACCTTCATTACTATTAGAAACACTCAGCCTGGCAGCAATAGAAAATGCCGTTAATTACTTTACCATAACTGATAAGGTTCTTAACGGCATATTAAATTTCGCTCTAAAAAACGGTTTTACTTTTCTCTCACAGACGATGAAGGAGAAGGACAAAGACATTCCTTCGTGGGAATATTATTACTTCTCTATCGGCGTGAGGTTTTAGAGAACATCCTTTATCCTTTTTATAGCTTCCTTAATATTTTCACGTGAGTTTGCATAAGAAAACCTCAGATAACCTTCACCGTATTTACCGAATGCAGTTCCGGAAAGCGCCGCTACATTTGCATTGTATAGAAGATGGTCATTTAGTTCGGATGATTTGTATCCTGTCTTTGATATATTTGGGAATGCATAAAAAGCACCTTTTGGAATAATACATGAGAAACCGGGGATTGTATTAAGCCCCTCAACAAGTATTTCCCTTCGCGCGCGGAATTCCTCTCTCATTTCGTCTACAGCATCCTGAGGTCCCTCAAGTGCTTCGATGCAAGCCTTTTGTACAAAAGCGTTAGTGCATGAGTTGCTATTCGTCATCAAGCGGGATATCTTCGTGGCAAGTTCCCTCTCCATCACACCATATCCTGCGCGCCAGCCGGTCATCGAATAATATTTTGAGAAACCGTCGAGGATTATTGTTCTCTCCTTAAACCCGGGAACCTGTGTAATACTAAAATGCTCGCCTTCAAAAATAAGCCTGCTGTATATCTCGTCACTCAATACAATTATCTCTGTATCCTTTATTATTTCTGCAATTTTCTGGATATCTTCCTTTGTCAGAATACCGCCTGTTGGATTCTGTGGAGTGTTAATAATCAATAACTTTGTCTTATTGCTGATCAGTTCCCTCAATTTTTCCGGGTCGAATGCGAACCCTCTTTCTTCTTCCAGCTTGATCGGAACGGGGGTTCCTCCGACAAAGTTTATCATGGATTCATAAATTGGGAAACCGGGATTAGGATAAATGACCTCATCGCCTTTCCCAATAAGAGCAAGAATAACAAAAAACATAATCGGCTTAGCTCCCGGAGTAACTACTACTTCGTCCGCATCGAACTCGACTCCCCTGGTTTTTGTCATGTAGTTAGCTATAGCCGAGCGAAGCTCTAGGATGCCATTCGAAGGAGTATAATGTGTATCGCCCGCCTGTAGAGATTTAATCGCAGCATCACATATATTTTTGGGAGTAGGAAAATCCGGCTCACCAATCTCAAGGTGAATTATATTTTTCCCTTCGGCTTCAAGTTTCTTTGCTTTTGCCAGTACCTCAAACGCCGTTTCGGTACCAAGATTTGACATTCTTTCTGCGTATTTCATTGTATTTATTTTATTCTCCTAAATATGCTTTTTTAACTTCTTCATTCTGAGCAAGCTCCTTTGCGCTTCCCTCAAGAATAATCTTCCCTGTTTCCAGAACATAGCCGTAATGGGCGCTGGCCAGAGCCAGGTTCGCATTCTGCTCCACAAGTAATATTGTGACGCCGGTTGCTTTGTTGAGTGCGACTATCTTTTCAAAGATAGTCTTTACAAGAATAGGCGCAATACCTAGCGACGGTTCATCAAGCAGTAATAGCTTCGGCTTAGACATTAGCGCTCTGGATATAGCAAGCATCTGCTGTTCGCCCCCGCTGAGCGTCCCGCCAAGCTGTTTGAGCCTTTCCTTAAGACGCGGGAATAGCGTAAACAGGAATTCAAGGTCATCCTTAATATTATTGGTATCTTTTCTGGTATATGCACCCATTTCCAGATTTTCCTTCACAGTAAGATTGGAAAATATTAATCTGCCCTCGGGCGCCTGGCTAATACCCATCTGCACGATCTTATTGGGTTTAGTATTGGTTATATCCTGATCCTGGAATCTAATCGTGCCGGAATCGGCTTTCACAAGACCGGAAATCGTTCGAAGTATCGTTGTTTTTCCCGCTCCATTCGCACCAATGAGTGTAACTATCGATCCTTCCTCGACATTTACGTTAATACCTTTTATGGCATTGATGGCACCGTAGTTCACTTTTAGATTTTCGATCTTAAGCATCGCCATCACCTCCAGCTGTTGTAGTTGTATCTCCCAAGTATGCCTCGATAACTTTAGGATCTTTCTGTATCTCCTGAGGAAGACCCTCCGCTATCTTTTCACCATAATCAAGAACGAATATCCGTTCACAGATACCCATCACAACCTGCATATCATGCTCGATAAGCAATATGGAAAGTTTAAATTTTTCTTTCACCTCTTTAATGAGGTTCATTAGGTCTACCTTCTCGACAGGATTCATACCGGCGGCAGGTTCATCGAGAAGAAGCAATTGCGGTGACGTAGCAAGCGCTCTTACGATTTCCAGCTTGCGCTGGTCTCCGTACGGGAGCGAGTTGGAATATTCACCTGCTACATCGAGAAGATTAAACATTTCCAGAAGCTCATCGATCTTCTTTTCAATATCTTTCTCTTCACGTTTAAAGCCGGGTGGCCTGATTATAGATGTAAAGTAACCTGCTTTAAGATCTTTGCCGAAAGATACTCTTACATTATCCCTCAATGAAAGTGTAGGGAAAAGCCGTATATTCTGGAAAGTTCTGCTTATGCCCATTGCCGAAACCTCAAAAGGTTTTTTGGGAACAACACTTTCTCCTTTAAACAAAATATCACCCTCGGTAGGGTCATAGACGCCAGTGATCATATTAAAAACGGTCGTCTTTCCTGCGCCGTTTGGTCCGATCATACCAATAAGCTCACCGTCCCCCACATGAGTAGAAAGTCTGTCCACGCAAGTAAGTCCGCCAAACTTCATCGTAACATTATTTATCTCAAGTAACTTCGGCATCGGATTTCTTTTTTTGTTTTTTGCCCGGCCTGAGTTTTACACCAAATAATCCCTGTGGGCGCAGCAACATCATTATTATCAATAAGAGTGCATATATTATCATTCTGTATTCCGCCACCTGACGTAATAGTTCCGGTAGTATTGTCAGTATAATAGCGGCTATTATCACCCCTATCATGCTTCCCATTCCACCAAGTATAACCATCACTACGATCTCAACCGAGCGCAGGAAGTTAAAATCTTCGGGGTTTATGTACTTATTGAAAAACGCAAATAGAGTGCCGGCTATTCCCGCAAAGAATGCACCTGTCACAAAAGCTGTCACTTTAAACTTTGTCGTATTGATTCCCATTGCCTCGGCAGCGATCTCATCATCTTTTACAGCAAGGAATCCTCTCCCATAGGTTGAATTAATCATATTACCAATTACAAAAATACACAGGATCGCCAAAAGAAATACCCAGAAGAAATTAGTGAATCCTTCTATAGCGTAAAACTTGTTAGGCATATCGGTAAGCTCAGGCACCATGTTAAGACTCTTTGTACCGTTTTGATAAATGTACACACCTCTAAATCCCTGTGCGCCACCAATCAGATCCATTCCCTGTATAATCACCCTGATTATCTCACTGAATCCCAGTGTAACGATAGCAAGGTAGTCACCTTTTAAGCGTAAGGACGGGATACCAACCAATAGACCGACGATAGCAGCAGCGGTTCCCCCTATAATAAGCATTATAATAAAGGTAATGGAATTTCCAAAAGAACCCTCGCCGAATGTACCTATAAAGAAGGGAGCAAAGTAGCAGTATATAACAGCAGAGGTGTATGCACCGATAGCCATAAAGCCGGCATGCCCCAATGAAAACTGCCCGGTGTACCCATTAATTAGATTTAGGCTGGTCGCAAGTATAATATTGATCCCGATGAAAATTATTATCGTAAGATAATAAGGATCGATCGAGTCGGAGAAGAGATTTATTATAAATACCGCCAGAATAGCAGTGGCGAAAATGATGTAATTCTTCATGAGCGAAGAAATGCTTCATATAAAAAAATGTTCGAAGCGTATGACGAACTTCGAACGTGACGGCTTAGGTTAGTGGGCGATAAAGGACTCGAACCTATAACCCCCTCGGTGTAAACGAGGTGCTCTAGCCAATTGAGCTAATCGCCCTAAAAATGAGCAATTTATATGAAATATGCCCAAAAACAATCTACAAAGATATTTTATTATTTATCAAAATTCAAACCACTAATAGAGAAACTTTGTGCATTTATACAGTAAAAACATCTATTAAGAGCATTCATGTGAATGGAACTCCATTTGCTTTGAATGTCTGTTTTATAAGTGGTATATTTGATGTTTATTTAGGCAAACTAACATTAATAAAAGGATAATTAATGATAAAAAATCTGGGTCTTTTGGCAGTGGCAGCCGTACTGACTGTATCACTGGTTACAATGATGAGCTGTGGCGACAGTACAAAAGAAAATCAATCATCGGGGAAAAACTCCGACCTACTTATAAAGGACGACAAGGGTGAAAAAGTAAAACTACTTATAAAACCCCAGGAAAAGGATACTCTGAGATATAAGATGGTGGCTAAGCAAAGTGAGACAGAAAAAGGTACTTCCGAAAAAGAGGGATCGATAACTGTTGAGCAGGAAATTTCTTATTACTATTCACAGGTTGTAGATAGAGTTGAAGATAATGCAGTCTCATATAGAATGCAGTATGATAGTATTCAGATAGTATCAAAGATACAATCACCTGACTCCACTGTAACAATAATATACAATTCGAACGTAAAGGATTCGATTTACAACTATCCGGACTTCATTCAATTCAATGCTACTATTGGAACACCTTTTTATATGAGGGTTTCGGACAAAGGAACAGTGCTAGATCTTTACGGAATGGAAAAGATATACGAGAATATCTATAAAGCACTTGGCGATACGCTCTCTCCAAACGATAAATCGGTCGTTCAAAATTCCATTGGGGAATCAATGAAAGCAGTCCTCCAACAGCAATTCCAAAAATTCCCTGACAGTAATGAGGTCTATAAAGACTCAAGCTGGACTTCTTCATACGAGACTCAACTCTCTGTATTCCCTGTAAAAAATATACTCGGATATAAGATCACAGATATTAAAGAAGAGAACGGAAATATTTTAATCATTATCGACGCTTCACTTTCGACTGAAGTAATAAAGAAAGAAATAACTGAAAAAAATACTAAAGCGGTACTCGATAATCTGGAAGCAAAGGGAAGCGGAACAATTATATACAATCTAAGCAGAGGATGTATTAAGAGCAAACAAACGCAAACCGATCTGAAAGCAAAGGTTACACTCTCCCAGGGAAGTCAATCACTGACTACGGATAAGGATCAAACTTCAAGCGTAATTGTAGAGCGCTTATAAGTTATTAATCTCCAATAATTTAAAGCCTGGCCTCCTGCCGGGCTTTTTTATTTTAAAAAAGATTGAATATTATTTAATAAATTCCGACATTATACTAATATAGGTATGTCTTAAAGGAATTTAGCGGATCAAAAATTTGTTTTGATTTATGAGGTAAGTTCTTATGCTAAGCAATTATAATAAAAAGAAGCTGGATGAGCTTTTGACTGCATGTCATGAAAACCTGCACACAAAGGTAGATGACAGCCTGATAACAAAAGCGTTCAAATTTTCGATGGAAGCCCATAAAAACGACAAACGGGCATCCGGGGAGCCGTATTTTACCCATCCCTATGAGGTAGCTATGATCGTCGCTAAAGAAATTCCATTGGATGACGTATCGATCGCCGCGGCTCTGCTTCACGATGTAGTAGAAGATACCAACTTTACGATGAAGGATGTAATAGCTGAATTCGGTGAGGAAGTTGCCGAGATAGTAGATGGCGCAACCAAGATGGATGGTATATTTGAAAATTATGAACAGAACCAGGTGGAGTCATATAAAAAGCTTCTGCTGTCCATGACATCGGACATCAGGGTTATGCTTGTAAAATTCGCTGACAGGCTTCACAATCTCAGAACTCTAGAGTATCTGTCAAATCCAAAGCAGATTCGAATGGCACAGGAGACACTGGAAATTTACGCTCCACTCGCGCACAGGTTCGGTCTTTCACAAGTAAAGATAGAACTTGAAGATCTTTCTTTTAAATATCTTGAAAGAAAGACATACGATGAGATAGCTAAGAAGCTAAAAGAAAAAAAACGTGAGAGAGAAAAATTTATCAGGAAGTTTATTGAGCCTATAAGACAGAGACTGATACAGGAGGGATATAAATTTGAGATCTATGGCAGGGCAAAGCACATATACAGCATTTATAAAAAGATCGAGCAAAGAAATAAGGGCGTAGAGGAAATCTACGACCTCTTTGCTATCCGAATAATCCTCGAAACAAATAACAAGAATGATTGTTTTGCCGCATATGGAATATGTTCGGAACTTTTCATACCTGTGCCGGAGAGATTTAAAGATTACATTTCCCTTCCAAAACAAAACGGGTATCAATCCATCCATACCACACTGGTAAGTAATGAAGGCAAAATGGTAGAAGTCCAGATACGCACAAGGGAAATGCACGAAGTTGCCGAGAAAGGTATCGCCGCTCACTGGAAATACAAAGAGAATATCAACACAAAAGACGAGAAGCTAGAAAACTGGATAAAGTGGATACGTGAGACGCTTGATTCTGTTGCAAAAGATGAATCAGCACCCGAGCAGATGCTGGAAAGCTTTAAACTAAACCTATACCAGGATGAGATATACTGCTTTACTCCGAAGGGTGACCTTAAAGTAATGCCAGCGGGTGCAACTGCTCTCGATTTTGCATTTGAAATACATACGCAGATCGGAACACATTGTATAGGCGCGAAGATTGACGGAAAGATCGTCAACCTTGACACAAAACTCAGAAGCGGAAGCCAGGTAGAGATAATCACATCCAAAAACCAGTTGCCAAAACGCGATTGGGAGAAGTTTGTTGTAACGCATAAGGCAAAGTCCGATATAAGAAAATTTTTCAATGCTGAAAAACGAAAAGGGGCAGATGAAGGAAAAGAGATATGGCTCAAAAAGATCAAAAAGAAGAAAGTTCATATTAATGATGACACTCTTCTTAAGCTGATACACAGACTAAAACTCAAAGATCTGCAAAACTTCTATTATATTGTATCTAGGAATGAAGAAAAGGCAGACGAAGTCATAGAAGCTTTTGAAGAAAGGCTCAAACCTACAACCGAACATAAACCTGAACTCACAAACGGATATAGCGAGGAAGCGGTATACCAGCGATTTGTCGAAAAAGCCCGCTCCGGAGCAAATGGCATAAGTCTTAAAAACGGGCAGTCAGACCGGGACCTCAAAGGACTGCATTACGAATTTGCAAAGTGCTGTAACCCGATACCCGGTGATGAAGTGCTTGGATTCATCACAAAAGGTGAAGGGATTAAAATACACCGAAAAAGCTGCAAAAATATTGTGAATCTATTTCTTCATGATCCTGATAGGATAATAGAGATAAATTGGAACGAAGACGGCGAGAACGACTTTACCGGTGGAATAAAGATAATTGGCGAGGACCGCCCCGGTATGCTGAACGAAATAACTAACACAATACTTAAAAACTTCAATATTAATATACAGGACGTAGTAATAAATAACCGTGGGTCGATGTTCGAGGGTACGTTTATACTAAACATCAAAAACCTGAAACAACTGAATAAGATTATAGACAAGATAAATAACCAGGAAGGTGTGTTTAGTGTGACAAGGTATGAGTAGTTACTCCTCGCGGGTAACTACAGCACAGGCATAGTCGTCCGTGTGTGAAATACTAATGTGATATTTATTCTCTGAAAATTCGTTATCTGCTTTGTGTATAATATACGGCTTTCCTCTCTCATCGTTTAATATCTCTATGTCTTTCCATTTAAAACTCTTTGAAATACCTGTCCCAATAGATTTTGAATAAGCTTCTTTAGATGCAAACCTGCCAGCAAAATGAAGTTCGGGCTTTGAAAATGATTTGCAATATTCGATCTCTTTTTCTGTAAGTATCCTTTGAAAAAATCTTTCGCCGTATTCTTCAATAAGGCGTTTTATCCGTTTGATATCAATTATGTCTATACCAATGCCAAGTATCACGAGTTTTCCTTTCTTACTATTTCTATCAATTCCGATATTTTACTTATCTCATAATCTGAATTTGGATGTGTGGTCTTAAAAATATCGCCATAGCGGGCAAACACAGTTTTAATACCGGCGGCTTTTGCCCCGACAATATCCTTTTCTACCCAATCCCCTATCATGAGGCATTCGTCCCCGCTTAACCCCAGGAGTTCCAGAGCTCTTTTGAATGGTACAGTCGAGGGCTTTCTCTCGCCTGTATCATCGAACGTAACTACAAAATCGAAAATATGGTGAAAG
This sequence comes from Ignavibacteriales bacterium, assembly GCA_020635255.1. NCBI lineage: Bacteria > Pseudomonadati > Ignavibacteriota > Ignavibacteria > Ignavibacteriales > Ignavibacteriales bacterium. Next base: position 376,441 of record JACKAC010000001.1, on the reverse strand, counting down.
TTAAGGTATGACAGCCGCAGCCAGGCTTCTTTAGCAGGTGCGTCCGTTACCACAGCAAGTTTAATTCCCATTTTAATCAACTCGATCAATGTCGGAAAAACTCCCGGGTATGGTTTTAACGCCGCCTCTCTAGCCTTCCTGTAAGCGACAATCGCGGCGGAGAGTATTCTGTGATCAACTTTTCCATACACTCCCAGTAAGAATTGATCAAAGACCTGCTGGTATTCCATGCCTTCCCTATCGTATATGTCAGCAATTATCTCCCTTGCATCGCTATAATTCATGTCCAGACCTGCATCTACCATTGCATGTATGGCGGCTTCGACAGCGTTATTTTTCAACAGCATAAAATCTACAAGCGTATTATCAAGGTCGAATATTATTGCTTTGATCATTCGGGCTTATTTACAATTTTCGCAAATCCCAAAGAATTCCATATAATGAGTAATGTCTTTATAACCTTTCTTTTTCAAATCTTTTTCTATCTCGTAAGAAAAACAGTCTTCGATATTTTCAACCTTGCCACATTTTCTGCATACAACATGGTGATGATGCTCTCTATCAACGGTAAGTTCATAACGGGTAAAGTTATCTTTAAAATCATAAGTAGCCACGATCTTCTTACCAAGAAATGAATCCATTGTGCGGTAAATTGTAGCCTGGTCAATCTTTGTCTTCCCCAGCATATCCTGCACCTCAGCGATCGTCACGGGTTTGTGGCATTTTTTTAGAACTCGTAATATCTCAAGTCTGGGCTGAGTAATTCGGAGAGATTTTTTGGAAAGGATATCTCTTAAATAACTTTCGTTGCTCATGTCTGCTCAATCAATTTCAATCATATTTATAAAAACCTCTTTTAGTCTTTCTTCCTAAAAGATTTGCGTCAACCATTTTTCTTTGTATGTAACTTGGGCGGTATTTGGGTTCGTCAAAGTATGCTTCAAATACAGATTTTGTTACGGAAAAGTTCACATCAATTCCTATAAGATCCATTAATTGGAACGGACCCATTGCAAAACCTCCGCATGTTCTCAGCACTTTGTCAATTTTTTCAAATCCGGCTGTTCCTTCTGCCAACATCCTTAGTGATTCCCCATAATACGGTCTTGCTATTCGGTTGACAATGAAGGCAGGAGTATCCTTAGCATTTACAGGTACCTTGCCAATCTTTTTCGATAGCTCAATAGTTGCATTGACTGCTTCATCGGAAGTAAAGTCACCCCGTATAACCTCGACCAGTTTCATTATATTAGCCGGGTTAAAGAAGTGCATACCGACCACCCTCTCCCTGTTGTTCTGCACAGCAGTAGAGATGGTGGTTACAGAAAGCGATGATGTATTTGTAGCAAGAATTATATTAGGATTACATGTGCTGTCCAACCTCTTGAAAATGTCTTTTTTTAGGTCCATAATTTCAGGAACGGCTTCGATCACAAAATCTGCCTTTGCCAGATCAGAGAATTCTTTCGTAAAATCCATTCTATCCAGTACTTCATTCTTCTTGTCAGCATCCAGTTTGCCCTTTTCGATGGCTTTATTGATGTTCTTAAGTACCGACTGTCCTGCTACCCCCAGGACTTCATCGGAAATATCATAAAGAACAACCTTGTAACCCGCTATTATGCAGGAGATACCGATACCGGATCCCATTGTGCCTGAACCCAGAATACCAACTGTTTTTATATCATTTATATTCATATTTACAAATATAGCTTATTAATCCCACTTATAATATTTATTAACCTGTCTCAGAAAATCACTTACCATAAAAAATGAACCTGTTACCAATAACAGATCACCCTTATTTATCTTATCACTTATATAATGTACAGCAAGTGAGAAATCATCGATAACGACACATTTATTTTTTTGTGTAACGTGGTCGAATAATTCAAGTGGTTCAGCTGCTCTTTTATAATCAGGCTTTGTCAGAACAATATCTCCTTTTAGTTTTTCAATTTGACCAATACAGGTCTTAAAATTCTTATCCTTCAGCAAACCAAAAAGAACATAGAGTTTTTCATATTTAACATTCTTTAAGCTCTCGCAAAGGTTTGCCAATGCTTCTGGATTGTGAGAAACATCAATAATGACCTTTGGGCGAAGACGTATAAACTGGAACCTGCCGTGAAAAAGAGAATTGGAAATAATATTGGCAAAACCTTTCTTAATTATTTTATCGGTTAGTTTAATATTTTCGTTCTTAGAAATAATATTCATCGAGGCATATGAGGTAGCTATGTTATGCTTTTGATAGTCGCCCTGTGTAGGAAATTTCAGTCCGGTAAGTTCTTTCTCCCCATTATCTATGCTAAAAGTAAATCCGTTGTTATCGTATCGGTTAATCTCTACCTTAACGCAACGGTGTGCCACCGTCAATGGTGCATCTTCTTCCTCTACCCGTTTTTTTATAACATCCATAGCCGCCTGGTTTAATCTGCCAACAACACATGGTACTCCTTTTTTGATTATCCCTGCTTTTTCAAACGCTATCTTTTCTATTGTATCACCGAGATAGTCAGTGTGTTCAATCGATATAGAAGTAATTATTGATAAAATCGGAGTAAGAATATTTGTAGAGTCTAATCTTCCACCAAGCCCTGTTTCCACAACCCCGTATTCTACCTTTTTTGATTTAAAATACTCGAAAGCCATAGCCGTGTTCACTTCATAAAAGCTGGGTTTGATCTTTTCGATAAGAGGAACGAGCCTGTTAGTGAATTCTATCACGAACTTCTTCGAGATCATTTTTCCATTAACAAGTACCCTCTCCCGGAAATCGAGTATATGAGGAGACGTGTACAGACCCGTGCTTTTACCTGCCTGGATTAGCATAGAGTTTAATATCGAGGCAACCGTGCCTTTGCCGTTAGTTCCGGCAATATGAATTGCCTTAAAAGAGTCCTGCGGATTACCTAGAAATTCGAGAAGTGAGGTAATATTATTCAGGTCGTATTTAATACCGGCCCTTTCAAGCCCGAAAAGCCAGTCCAGGCAGGCATTGTAATCGGTGAATTTCAAAGCTAAAGCGTAGATTAGTAGTCAAAATATCCAATTAATAGGTTATATTCAGTATAATTATATATTAACTAATGCATTTTTTTTATAAATTGGATTAATAAACCCGGTAATTATAGTGAAAAAGATCCTTTCGGTAGTGGGAGCCAGACCAAACTTTATGAAAATGGCTCCCGTCCACAAAGAACTCCAGAGATATAAGTCAAAGCTAAATCATAGAATTGTTCACACCGGACAACACTATGACAAAGCTATGTCCGATGTATTTTTTAAGGAGCTGGAATTGCCGAAGCCTCATATTTATCTTGGGATAGGTTCCCTTCCACACTCGGAGCAAGTAGCAAAAATAATGGTAGGACTGGAAAAAGTCTTGCTGAAAGAAAAACCGGATCTAGTACTTGTATATGGTGATGTAAACTCGACAATGGCAGCCGCTATAGTATGCGCTAAACTCCTGATAAAAAACGGAAAGCCGATTCCGGTCGCGCATATAGAGGCGGGGTTGAGGAGTTTTGACAACACGATGCCGGAAGAGATAAATAGAAAAGTCACGGACTCTATTTCGTCCTACCTTTTCGTCACGGAGAAAAGCGGAATGGAAAATCTAACTAACGAAGGAGTAAAAAAGAGCAATGTCTTCTTCGTAGGGAATACAATGATAGATTCGCTGAAATCCTATATGAGAAAAACTGAAGCTTCCGATATTCTAAATCAATTGGCTCTTTCAAAAAATGACTACACGCTGGTAACACTGCACCGGCCATCGAATGTGGACACAAAGGAGGGGCTGACAAAGATACTGGATATATTTACATCAATAAATGCACTGAACAAAAATACCGAGATAGTATTTCCGGTCCATCCGAGGACACGAAAGATGATGGAGACGTATAAGCTTCGCAGGAAATTTAATGCCGTGCCAAATCTCATCATAACCGAACCGCTCGGCTATCTGGATTTCCTTAGCCTGATGATGAATGCTAGATACGTTCTAACTGATTCAGGCGGCATTCAGGAGGAAACGACATCGTTAAAGATACCGTGCCTTACCCTTCGTGAGAATACTGAAAGACCTGTCACTGTTGATGAAGGTACAAACACCCTAACTGGGCTTAATAAGAACGCAATAATAAAAAACATCAAAAAAATAGAATCCGGTAAATACAAATCCGGAACTTCCCCTAAATATTGGGACGGTAAATCCGCCCAAAGAATAGTAAGCGTGATTCGTGAATTAATGAATAATAATGTCAAATAAGAAGTTAGATAAAGTAGTAGCAAAACTCGAAGTGTTTTTTAACGATAAACGTGACGAGAAGAAAACGAATAAACCAACGATACTCGACCTCCTTATTGCAACAAAGCTTTCCCAAAACACAACCGATAAAACCTCGTACCGCGCATTTGTTAACCTTAAAAATACCTTTCCCACATGGGACGACGTAGCAGATGCCCCGGTTAACAAAATAAAAGATGCTATAAAGGTATGCGGACTTGCTAATACAAAAGCCAGGCAGATCAAAGTGATGCTTAAACAAATGAGGGAAAAGTATGGCAAACTGGACCTGAGTTTCCTGAAGAAAATGAAAGATGATAAGGTTTATGACGAGCTCTTGCAATATGATGGGATCGGAGTAAAAACCATTTCATGTGTGCTGGCATTTTCCCTTGGAAGGGATGTATTCCCGGTCGATACTCACGTTCATCGTATATTGAATCGGCTCGGACTCGTACATACAAATACCGCCGAGAAGACCTTCGAGGAGATTAAAGACCGGATCCCGAAAGGCAAAAAGCCCACTTTCCATAATAACCTCATTAAATTTGGTAGAAATATATGCAGAGCAAATAACCCGCTTTGCAGTATATGCTTTCTATATACAGAATGTGAATTCCCGGAAAGAGAAATGTTCAGGGATAAGGAAATTCCATTAAATATCACCGAAAATAACTTTATTATATTCGAAAACATCTAACCGAAGCATCATTAAGTGGTAATAGATAAGAACAGGGTCAAAAAGATACTAATAATCAAATTCGGGGGAATAGGCGACCTGCTTCTCACCACGCCGGTTTTTCCAAATCTCAGAAGTTACTTCCCGGATGCTGAGATATATGTACTCACCCTGAGAAAAGGCAGAGATGTACTCATAGACAATCCATACTTGAAGCGCGTCTTTACCTACGACCCGACTGAAGACAAATCATGGTGCCTTATAAAGAACATCCGAAAACAAAAATATGATCTAATAATAGATCTATATTGTAATCCCCGAACAGCACTTATAACTTTTCTTAGCGGAGCAAAGTACCGCTTTGGTTTCGAATTTAGGGGACGAAGCTATGCATATAATATTAAAATGAAAGGAAGAGGCGGTGAAGTCCACAACGTCGACTTTAATCTCGATGCATTACGGAAAATGGACATCCCTATCACTTCGAAACAGCTCATGCTACCGCTCAATGTTGTCCACAGAGAATTTGCGGAGGATTTTATTAAGAGTAATAACATCGATTCAAAACCCATACTAGGGATATCCCTAACTGGTGGCTGGGAAGCGAAACGTTACAAGATGAATGACTATATCGAACTGATCCGAATGATACTAAATATGTATGATATTAATATAGTCCTACTCTGGGGAAATGATGAAGAAAAAAAGGAGGCTAAAGAGATTCATGCCGTATTTAAAGATAAATCCTTTATCATTCCCGATAGTCCAATAAAATATCTTGGAGCAATAATAGAGAGGTGCGACGCAATCATAGGAAACGACTCAGGTCCCCTCCACCTGGCAGTTGCTACAGGTGTCCCGACACTCGGCATATATGGACCAACAAACCCCTTACTGCAAGGACCCTATGGTGATAAGAATCTCACAGTCGTTAAAGAAGGCCTCGACTGCCTTTACTGTAATCTTCTCGAATGCCCGATTGGAAACCTGTGCATGGTAGAATTGGCAAAAGATAGCTTAATTGCCAAATTTAATGAATTGATAGCTATTAATAATATAAAATTTTAATTATTTTAAAATCAATATACTGTTAAAAATTACGGGGATTTCCACGTGAGCGAACAATCCAATAAATTTCCTAGAGGTATTCCCTACATAATAGGGAATGAACTTGCCGAAAGGTTCAGCTACTATGGAATGAAAGCGATCCTTGTCGTTTTCATGACACAATATCTGATGAATAGTAGCGGTGTTGTAGATACCATGAGTGATACTGATGCAAAAGCATGGTACCACTACTTCTCGATGGCAAATTATTTCTTTCCTATCATTGGAGCAATAGTAGCCGATGTATTTTGGGGGAAATATAAGACGATAATCACATTATCCATAGTATATGTTATGGGTCATGTTGCTCTTGCATTGGACGATACAACACTCGGTCTCTCTATTGGACTTACACTCATCGCCATGGGCTCCGGCGGTATAAAGCCCTGTGTTTCGGCTCACGTCGGTGACCAGTTCGAGGAAAAGAACAAACAACTAATAGAAAAAATATTTGGATATTTTTACTTTTCAATAAACCTTGGTGCAGCTATATCGACTCTGCTCACCCCATACCTGCTGGAGGTAGCCGGACCTCACGTTGCTTTTGGTGTTCCCGGACTGCTCATGCTCATCGCTACTATAGTATTCTGGATGGGACGGAAAGTCTTTGTTGCGATACCACCTGTAGGCTGGAAACAGTATAAATCGGATGTCTTTAGCCCAGCCGGGAAGAAAGCAATAGTCAACCTTAGTGTAATGTATGTTTTTATTGCAATATTCTGGTCGCTCTTTGATCAGACCGGTTCATCATGGGTACTGCAGGCAGAAGATATGGATAAACACGTTAATCTTGGGTTTGTAAAGTTTGACTTGCTGGCGTCACAGATACAGGCTATTAATCCGCTCCTCATAATGATATTTATCCCCTTATTTACATACGCAGTTTATCCGCTTCTGAATAAGATTTTTGAACTCACAGCGATTAGAAAGATAATGATCGGGATGTTTATAGCCGCATTCTCTTTTGCGCTGATCGCAATAGCCCAAATGCAGATAGACGCCGGAGCCACGCCGAGTATTCTGTGGCAGTTCTTTGCTTATATTATCCTGACCGCTTCGGAAGTTATGGTATCTATTACAGGTTTAGAATTCTCATATACACAGGCACCAAACAGTATGAAATCTTTTATAATGGGATTGTGGCTATTATCTGTTTCACTGGGTAACTTGGTTGCCGCATTGGTAAATTCATTCATAGAAAGAAGTGATGGGACATATATACTCGATGGAGCAGAATATTTCTGGTTCTTTGCTGGGCTAATGTTCATTACATCCATAGTATTCTTATTTATTGCAAAGAGATACAAAGCAGAAAGCTATATACAGACACGGGATCAACTCCCATCTCCGCTTTTGACGGAAAATTAGTATTGATTTGAAAAAAATACTTATTGCAAGAACCGACAGGGTCGGCGACGTGGTGATGATAACTCCCATGATACGGGAGTTGAAAAGAACATATCCTGACTCATTCATCGCCGCCCTTGTCAGCAAGTACACATCGGACATACTCCTCCATAATCCGCATTTGGATGATATAATAATCGACGAACCTGATAAAAATTTCTGGAAAACCGTAAGACAAATCCGCAAGCATAAGTTCACCGACGGACTTCTCACCTGGCCAATGAAAAGACCCGCCTATCAAATGTTCCTGGGGGGAGTAAAAAACAGAATAGGTGTAGGGCGTAAACTATACGAAGTTATAACTTTCATGAAAAGCGTCTCACGCAATGATTACACTCCCCTCCGACACGAGGCAGATTACTGTATGGATCTTGCGCGAAGGATCGGTGTAGAAACGGACGATCTAACTCCGGAGATTTTCGTAACACCGGAAGAAAAAGACACAGCACACGAGTTTCTTACCGGGAGAAATGTTTACAAGACTGATAAAAAAATTATAATTCATACCGGTTACGGGCATTCCTCCCCTAACTGGAGCGAGAATAAATATTTCGAACTTGCAAAAGAAATTCTTGAAAGAAGTGGACCTGATACAAAATTGATCCTCACCGCCCCGGAAATGACAGTAACTCTTTCAGAAAAACTTGCATCTGTTAACAGCGATAGAATAATTGATCTTTCCCGTCATATTCTTTCATTAAGAGAATTAATCGGTTTGATATCAGTATGTGATGTTGTTGTTTCATCTTCTACCGGTCCTATGCACTTGGCTTCCGCAATGGGAGTGAATACAGTAAGCATTTTTTGCCATAATGCGATGTGCAGAGTAAAGCGCTGGGGTGCATTAGGAGATAAGGCACATAATATTGAAGTGGCAAGTGAATTCTGCCGTAATAACTGCCATGAGGTTGTGGAGGAATGTCGGATTGAAGCAGGTATTGGGATACATAGAGTATTGAATGAAATCCTCCCCCTAATAAGTCACTCATAAATAAGCCATTTAAAACTTCCTGATATTGTCCATTAAAATATAAGTAAATTGAAATTGAAGCCATATTTTAATAATTTACAAAACCTTTACATTAGGAAATCTTCTAAATAATTAATGTCAAATCTCAAAGTTTTTTCCGGCAGAGCATCGGAATATCTTGCCAAAGATATTGTAAAACACCTGGAGTTAACTCTCGGTAAAGCAGATTTTAAGACCTTCTCGGACGGCGAGATCTGGATGAAATATAATGAGAATATCCGCGGACAGGATGTCTTCATCGTCCAATCCACAAACCCACCGTTTGAAAACCTGATGGAGCTTCTTGTAATGATAGACGCTGCGAAAAGAGCATCTGCAAACAGGATAAATGCTGTAATACCTTATTTTGGTTATGCACGTCAGGATAGGAAAGATGAACCCCGCGTAGCTATCTCGGCAAAGCTTGTGGCTAATATGCTCGTAACAGCAGGAGCCGAAAGAATAATTACCATGGACCTGCATGCACCACAGATACAGGGATTCTTCGATATTCCCGTTGATCACCTTTACTGTTCACGTGTATTTTTTAAGCACATCAAAAAGAATGGCTTAAAGAACCTCGTAGTGGCATCACCGGATGTTGGAGGGATTAAAATGGCGAGGGCTTATGCAAAGAAACTAAATACCGAACTTGTACTAATTGATAAACGCCGTCCAAAACCGAATGTGGCTGAAGTAATGAACATTATCGGTGATGTCGAAGGAAAGAACGTTCTTATCATAGATGACCTTATAGACACCGGCGGTACTTTTGTAAATGCGGTGGAAGCTCTTAAAGGTCAAGGCGCAGAGGAGATCTACGGCATTTGTACACACGCTATTCTTTCCGGAAATGCCATCGATAAGATAAATAAATCCAGTATTAGCAAACTAATGATTTCCAATACATTACCTCTAAAAAAACCTTCCCCGAAAATAGAGGTGATCTCGGTAGGAAAAATATTCGCCCAGGCAATAAGGCGAACAAATAAAAACGAATCAATTAGCTCATTATTTGATACTTATAAAGGTTAATTTTACTGAATTGAATCGGTAAAAATATATATTTATTTTAGCTTTTATTGAAAAACTTATAAAACCGGAGATTTAATACGATGGCTGATGTAATCATGCCGAAAATGGGTGAATCGATCACCGAAGGAACGATACTTACATGGCACAAAAAGCCCGGCGATACAATTAATGTTGATGAAACAATAGTCGAAGTTTCCACAGATAAAGTAGATACTGAAATTCCCTCCCCCGAAAGCGGTACCATAACAGAATTAATGTATAATGAAGGCGATGTAGTTGAAGTAGGGAAAGTTATTGCTAAAATAGATACAGGTAACGGTGAGGCGCCAAAAAAAGAGGAAAAGCAGGAAGTAAAACAGGAAGAGCCAGCCAAAGAAGAACCTAAACAAGAAGAAGTAATTGAAGTCATCGAAGAGAAGAAACCGGAACCAGTCGAGATGAGTGCTTCATCCGGAAGCAGATTCTACTCACCTCTCGTAATGAATATTGCTAAAGAAAACGGAATTGGTTTTGCAGAACTTGAAAGCATACCCGGAACTGGGAAAGAAGGACGTGTATCAAAGAAAGACATCCTCGATTACCTCGAAAGAAGAACGAAAAGTGACGTAAAAGCTCCGGCACCTAAAGAAGAAGTGAAAGTAGAAGTCAAACAACAAGCTCCTGCACCCGAGAAAAAGAAGGTTGAACTTCCAAAGTTCGAAGTTGATTATAATGAAGAAGGTCTTTCCATGATGGAGTTTGATAATGTAAGGCAAAAAATGGCTGAGCACATGGTTGCTTCGGTCAATATCTCACCTCATGTTAATGCAATTGCTGAAGTGGATATGAGCCGTGTCGATAAGGTGAGAAAAGAAATGAACAAAGAGTTTGAAGGCAAGGAAGGATTCAAGCTTACTTACATGCCTTTCATAGCTGAGGCAGTAATAAAAGCTCTGAAGGACTTCCCGCTTGTTAATTCAATTATAGACGATTCGTCCGCGCCGTACAAAGCCATAATGAGAAATAAAATTAACCTCGGTATGGCAGTCGCAATGGAAAATGGTGGACTTATAGTACCTGTCATTCATGATGCCGACGGCAAGAACCTTGTTGGGCTTGCACGAAGCATCAATGATCTCGGAAAAAGAGCTCGCGTCAAGAAGCTTACCCTCGACGAGATACAGGGAGGTACATTCACAATTTCCAATTTCGGCGTATTCGGAAACATAATTGGCACAATGATAATCAACCAGCCCCAGGTCGCAATTCTGGGAGTTGGTGCTATCAAAAAACGCCCTATGGCTCTCTCCACAGAAGAGGGAGATTTCGTCGTGATAAGGCCTATGATGTACCTTACGTTATCTTTCGATCACAGGCTTATTGACGGAGCGCTCGGCGGTCAATTCGTGATGAGGATTGCTCATTACTTAGAGAACTACACACAAGAGTAATTTAGCGGCATGCTAAATCAAAGGGGAAAAATAGAGGGGATAATTTCGCTCCGCGAAATGTCCCCTTTTTTTCTTTAAACTTTTATTGAACTGTTTCTCTTTATATAAGTATAAACAGAAACTTTAATTCGGAGAATCATGAGGAGATATATCCAAAGAATTACTGTTCTGTTTGCTATTTTGCTGTTTTTTTCGGCAAATATACAAGCAGACGAAACCCCCGACGCAAAATACTGGATAATATTCAAAGATAAGGGGCAATACAAACCCGGTGAAAAGATCACGCCCGGATCTGACGCATATGAAACCGGGAAATCACTTCTCTCGGACAGAGCAATAAAACGCAGGCTCAAAGTTCTCGACGAAAACAATCTCATAGATTATATGGATCTTCCTCTTGATCAGCGGTATGTAAGCGGTATCCAGAGTATGGGTGTCGAGATTATTGCTAAGTCAAGATGGCTAAACGGAGTAAGCGCATACCTCACCGAATCGCAGGTAAATAAGATTAAGAAATTAAATTATGTAGATCACCTGCAGATAGTAAATAAAATGATAAAGCAGGACGTCTCAATGACAGAAGAAACCTATTATGACGGGTTGAGATCCGTTGAATACATTGAGCCAACTGATACAAATCTCTATAAATATGATTATGGTCCTTCGTTAAAACAAAATGAGTCTGTAAACGTCCCAAAATTACATAACATGGGTGTTACAGGCAGAGGTGTACTTATAGCAAGCTTCGATGACGGTTTCGAATGGAAAACACACGAGGCACTGAAGAACCTGCTTATAATAGATGAATATGATTTTATTAATAAGGATAAAAACACAGCAAGAGAAAAAGTACAAAAATATAAAGATTCATTTGACCAGGGGGGACATGGTACAGCAACTCTCTCATCAATGATGGGTTACGCTCCGGGTAAATTGATCGGTCCTGCCTTTGATTCACAGATACTCCTTGCAAAGACCGAATACGTCAGCAGTGAGGTTCCGATGGAAGAAGATTTTTGGCTCGAAGCTGCCGAGTGGGCTGAAGCCTATGGAGTAGACGTTATAACCAGCTCACTCATTTACAAAGATTACGATCCTCCATATGATAAGAACACATACAAATACGAAAACTATGATGGCAATACTGCCATTACAACCATAGCCGGCGACCGAGCCGCATATCTTGGCATCGTTGTAGTAAATGCAATGGGTAATTATTACCAGACAGCTATTCCATCACTTGGGTCAGCAGCAGACGGCGACTCAATTATTTCTGTTGGAGCGGTAACTACCGACGGCCAGATAGCAAGCTTCACATCAAATGGTCCAACAAGCGATGGACGAACAAAACCCGATGTCGTTGCTCCCGGAGTAAGGGTATATGTTGCAGCTATGAGTGATAAAAAAGAGGACGGTTATAGATTCTCAGATGGAACGTCTTTTTCCACTCCAATAACAGCAGGAGTTGCGGCTCTTATATTATCAGTTCATCCTGAGCTGACCCCGATGCAAGTTCGTGATGCCCTCAGAAATACAGCAAGTAACCCCAATAATCCAAATAATATTACCGGCTGGGGTGTCATAAATGCTTATGACGCTGCGTTATATTATGGAATGATATGGAGCAATGAGCCTCAGTATTCACATGCTGATAAAACAATGTCAACTTACCTCGCATCGAAAGATGTAATAGACCCGAATAGTGTTAAGTTTTATTATAAACAGGATGGAAGTGATGAATTTACCGAAGTTTCTATGGAGCTCATCGAACCGATGAATGACGGAAATAACTCTGGTCTATATAGCGCGACTGTGGATAACCTCCCGATGACCGGTAAGTTCGATTACTATTTCTACGCTAAAACCCTTAACGGAGACGACTCTTACTATCCGTACTGGGCTAAGGATATGTACTCCGCAGGACAATAAGACTTTATGCATACAAATTTTTAAGCTTATACCTTAATTGGTATAAGCTTTTTTATTATATTTTACCAGTTCAGAAATAAAGATAAGTGGCATGAGACTAATATATACCCTTCTTGCAATCATACTTATATCAAGTACTGCAAATTCCCAAACCTGGGTACAAAAACTAAACGGACGAAGCGTATGGTCATTGACAAAGGATGATCAGGGCAATATATATGCAGGCGGTCTCACTGGAGCTAATTCACGTATATGGAGATCTTCTAACGGTGGAGATAGCTGGGACACAATATACGCCGGTGCAGGCAATACTATGTGGGCAATCGATTTCGATGATAACGGAAATATCTTTGTAGCCAATTACTCCGATGGGCTTTTGATATCTACAAACGGAGGCGCAAATTTCACTGTTTTAAGCACCACAGCTTTTAATAGCGAGAAGCCTCAGGGAGTTGCATGCGGGTCCAACGGCTATGTATTCGTATCAACATCGATGGGATTTTTCAGAAGTACTAACTCCGGAGCAAATTTCACACAAACCGGGTTAACAGGGTTAAATGTCCTCCCTGTTCTTGTCGATAAAGACAGCTCCAATATAGTTTACGTGGGAGTAAGTTCGGGAACAGGTACAGGTATAGGATTTTACCGCTCTACTGATAACGGAGCGACTTTCAGCGCGAATCTTAATTCGGGTAAGAACGGTTACAGCCTGTTTCAGAATACAGATGGTTCCCTATATATGGTAACGACTACATCACCTTACAACGTTGATAAGTCAACAAATAAAGGCTTAACCTGGAGCACTTTGGGTAATGCGCTCTCTGCTACGCGCGGAGTTACACTCGATCTTGCAGGGAATATCTACCTAACCGGAAACGGCGGCGCGTACAAATCGACAAACGGCGGAACCTCATTTACTAATTTTAATCTTACGGGATCATGCACACCTGTCTTAACTTACCAGAATAAGATCCTCGTTGGCTCTATCAGCGGATCTATTGGTGTGAACATCTTTACCGATTCAACAATATCCGGCATAGAGCCGGGAAGTATACTTCCTGCAGGATTTTCACTCGGACAAAATTATCCCAACCCGTTCAACCCAGAAACGAATATTAAGTTTTCGATACCTGTCGCCTCGGATGTAATGATAATTTTATATGATATATCGGGAAGAGAAGTGAAGACTCTGCTTAATGGATATAAAAATCCCGGGGTATACGAAATTAAAATTAATGCGGATGGATTATCCAGCGGAGTTTATTTCTATAAAATGACAGCAAACGCATCCTCAGAAATTAGAAAAATGGTTGTGATGAAATAGACAGATTCTAATTTCCGTAGACTTCCCTCTCGCCAGCTTCACATAATATGTGACCTATTGTAATATGACCTTCCTGTATCCTTTGTGTATTCTCAGACGGCACAACTATCGGTATATCGACCATATTCGCAAGCCTTCCTCCATCTTTTCCAAGGAAGCCAATTGTTGTCATGTTCTTTGATTTCGCCATCTCGACTGCCTTCAGCACATTAGGAGATGTACCGCTTGTAGATATGGCTACCAGAATATCACCTTCATTTCCAAGTCCTTCCACGTTCCTGGCAAAAATATTTTCAAACCCAATGTCATTCCCGCCTGCTGTTATATTTGATGTATCGGTTGTTAATGCTATTGCTCCGATCGCCGGACGCTTAATGTCATGCGACATCCTTATCATGAATTCCGTAGCCAGGTGCTGGGCATCTGCCGCGCTTCCCCCATTCCCGCAAAAAAGAATCTTTTTGCCGTCTTTTATTGCATCTCTCACGGCATCACATGCATTATTAATGTCATCTTTGCATTTTTCCAGAATAAGCTTTTTCACTTCTGAACTTTCAATCAGCGATTCATCTATGAATTTATTTCTGTCAAACATTACTATTTATTTTATTATACAATTTTTTCTACGATTTTCTTTGCGGTACCAAGGCTGCCCTCGAATACAAACCTGCATCCCCTGGCCATCGAATCATGCAATTCCTTATCTTTCAGTACATTGCGGAAATTTCTGTAAAAAGTCCTCTGATCTTCCACCACTTTCCCGCATCCGCTTTTAAGCAATATCACATCCTCATCGGAGTTTTTCACCTTATTGGCAAAAAACACCGGCATATTAAATATAGCAGGTTCCAATATGTTATGAAGTCCTGATTTTAGTCCACCTCCTACATAGCTCACATATCCTATCGAATATAATGACATCAATATGCCGATCCTATCCACAATAATAAGATTCTCATTGTTATAATTCTCTATGTTAGAGTACCGTATACTTTTAATATTTTCATACTTTTCCCTGATGGTCTTTTCTATGATGTCAATCTTCTTCTCTTTGGGTTCATGCGGAACAAGCAATGTAAGCAGGTCTTTCTCGTATTCCATTATTTTGTTTACAACCGGGAGAATAACATCCTCATCATCTTTCCATGAGCTTCCTATAACAAAAACTTTTCGATCCTTTATTATCTCGGAAGGAATTACATCATCATACTGTTTGTTCAACGATGCGGCGTATACCCTTTCATATTTAGAGTCACCAACCAGCCTGATCTCAGTCCTCTGTGTATCCAGATATCTAGAGTAGCTGTCTCTATCCTCTTCGTCAATCACAAATATTACGTCGATCATATTATAGAGAGCCCTCTTCATGGATTTAAATACCGGGAGTTTCCAAAACACATCCTTTTCATCGAGCCTGGCGTTGGCGATTATAAGCTTTATCCCCCTTCTCTTCGCTTCATATACAAGATTGTACCATAGGTCATACCGCATAAATATTATGGCATCAAATTTACCCGCATCGAGAAATTTTCTAACCTTTTTAACCGAATCGAATGGCAGATACGTCTTAACGATATTCTCGTGAGGTATCTTAGAATTCTTATATCCGGACGGTGAAAAGAAGCTTACCGTTATAACAAAGCCCTTCCCCTCCATTTCCTCCATGAGTGGAATTGCCTGCTGGTACTCACCTAAAGATGAACAATGAATTAGTATATGTCTTCCTTCTCCGTTCAAATGCGAAAGGGATCTACTCAGTTTCCTGAATAGATCCCTTCTTCCTTTAAAACCTTCTCGTACTTTAGAATTAAAAATCCCGTATATCTTAAACCCCAGCCATAATGCCGGGATCACGAATGAATTGTAAATGATAAACCAAAAATGGCGCATCGCGTACGGGGTTTATTTAAACCTCCATTACTTCTTTCTCTTTTGAATCTACAAGGTTATCGATTTCCTTTGTATGGTTATCGGTCAGCTTTTGCAGTTCTGTCTCAGCATGCTTTCTCTCATCTTCAGAAACATGGTCTTCTTTCTCGGACTTTTTAAGCTTTTCCATATCATCTCTCCTGATATTTCTTACTGCAACCTTCCCCTCTTCACCTGCTTTTTTAACAAGTTTCACCATTTCCTTTCTTCTTTCTTCGTTCAATGGGGGGATAGGAATCCTGATAAGATTTCCATCATTTGCAGGATTAAGTCCCAGGTCAGCAGCCATGATCGCTTTCTCTATTGCAGGAATTACCGTTTTATCCCATGGCTGAACAGTAATTGTATGAAAGTCCGGCGTATTAACGTTTGCTACCTGGCTGATTGGTGTTGGTGTCCCGTAATAATCTACCTTTACACTATCCAGCATATTGGAGCTCGCCTTACCTGTCCTGATCTTCATCATTTCATCCTTTACATGCTCCACTGCCTTTTCCATCCTGGCATTCGCTTCTTTTAAAATATCCTTAATCATAATGCTATTCTTTGATTATGAAATAATTGTACCGATTTTTTCACCGGATACGACCTTAGCAAGGTTTCCCTTACCATTCATATTAAATACCTGAATGGGAAGGTCATTTTCTTTACATAAGGTCACCGCTGTCATGTCCATCACGCGAAGATTCTTCTCAAGTACATCATTATATGTAAGTGTATCGAACATGCTCGCATCCTTGTTCTTCTCAGGATCGGAATCATATACGCCATCCACCTTCGTTCCCTTAATAATAACGTCTGCCTTTATTTCTATTGCTCTGAGTGCCGCCGCGGTATCGGTAGTAAAATACGGGCTTCCCGTCCCTGCCGCGAATATAACCACCCTCTTCTTCTCGAGGTGTCTTATTGCTCTTCTGCGAATGAAAGGTTCTGCTATCTCATCCATCTTTATCGCCGACTGAACCCTGGTATATATATTACGCATTTCGAGTGCATTCTGGAGTGCAAGTGAATTTATCACCGTCGCCAGCATACCCATCTGGTCACCCGTCACACGGTCAACCCCCTGCTGTGCTGCTGATAATCCGCGGTAAATATTACCGCCCCCAATCACTATACCAATCTCGATGCCTGATTCTTTAATGCCGGCTATCTCATCGGAAATATGCTCCACAACACCGGAATCAATTCCGAAGTTCTGTGTACCCAGCAGTGCTTCACCGCTTAATTTAAGAAGTATTCTCTTATACTTTAAATCCAAATGAGATTTTTTTAAAATTATCCGAGCTGGAGTCTTACCATCTCGACCAATTCGAGTTTATTGCCTGACTTCTTCTCAAATTCATCCAGTAATCCCTGTACATTCTTGTCGGGATCCTGTATGTATTCCTGTTCGAGAAGAGTATTGTCCTGGTAAAACTTCTCTACCTTATTGTTTACAATCTTTTCGATAATGTTCTCTGGTTTGCCTTCGTTCTGTGATTGAGTAGTATAGATTTCTTTTTCCTTTGCAATAACATCATCCGTAATTCCCGCTCTATTAATTGCAATTGGGTTCATTGCAACGATCTGCATGGCTATCTTATTGCCGATATCGACTGCGTCATCAGTTGCTTGGCCCTTTATTCCAATGAGTGAACCTAGCTTACTACCGAAGTGTATATATTCGCTCACAAACCCGCCATCGACTTTCACTGTCTTAAAATCTTTTAATTCGATCTTCTCGCCAACCTTACCCATCATTTCATCTATCTTCTGCTGAACGGTTAGACCGTTTACGCTCGTATTCAATAATTCATCTACCGAGCCGGGAGTATTATCCAGCGCAGCTTGAGCGATGTCTTCCGCAAATTTCTGGAAATCATCTCCCTTTGAAACAAAGTCCGTTTCGCAGTTCACTTCTATAATAACACCTGTTGATTTATCACCGCTTATCTTTGACTTAATTGCGCCTTCATTTGCCGCTTTATCCGCTCTCTTTGTAGCAAGTGCCGCGCCTTTCTTTCTAAGATATTCGATAGCTTTTTCCATATCGCCGTCTGACTCTTCGAGTGCTTTCTTGCAGTCAGCCATTCCCGCGCTTGTCTTTGCACGTAATTCCTTAATTTGATCTACTGTAATTGCCATTTAGAATTATTCGTATTTAGAGTTTTTTAATAAATTTATCCTGCAGATTCTTCACTGCCTTCTGTTGCCCCGGCAACTTCCATCTTCTCCTTCATCTCTTCAGACTCATCCATCTTTCTTGTCCTAGCAATCTCTGTTCCTTCTATAACCGCATCAGCAATAACGCGAGTTACTATCTCGATGGATTTTACTGCGTCATCGTTCGCAGGGATCGGGTAATCCACAAGATCAGGATCTACGTTTGTATCCACTATCGCGTACACAGGTATTCTCAGCTTCCTTGCCTCATCGATCGCAATATGTTCTTTCTTAACATCAACAAGGAATATTGCGCCCGGAAGCTTGGTCATATCTGAGATACCGCTTAATACTCTTTCGAGTTTTTCCTTTTCTCTCATCATGATCAGACGCTCTTTTTTTACGAAATTGTCTAGGGAGCCGTCTGTTTCCATTTTTTGAAGATTCGAAAGCTTCTTTATGCTTTTCCTAACCGTATTGAAGTTAGTGAGCATACCGCCCAGCCATCTTTCAGATACATAAAATGCTCCGCATCTTTCAGCCTGCTGACGGATGATAGCTTTCGCTTGCTTCTTTGTTCCTACAAAAAGCATCTTTTTCCCCTCAGAAGATATTCTCACTATAGAGTTATATGCATCTTCCAGTAAGGACAGAGTCTTTTTAAGGTCAATGATATGGATCCCGTTCCTGTCCATGAAGATATACTTCTTCATCTTCGGATTCCATCTTCTAGTCAGGTGCCCGAAGTGAGCCCCGGCTAATAAAAGGTCTTCGATTTGAATTTTAGCCATTATGTTTTTATTGTTTACATAAAAGCCGATCTCTGTGTATGAAATCACCCTGCCGTATGCAGAGCATGGGGAAACTAATTGAGATGTAGGCTTTTGTTTTTCCCGCCTCCAATATCGGGGCAGGCTTCTATCTCCGTCATCTCCCGCTTACATCCCGGTTTCTACCGGAACACGGGTAAGCTGGGATCGGGAAATATGTTTTTTGAAAAAATCTTATATAATATAAGAGATATATTATCTCTTTGAAAACTGGAATCTCTTCCTTGCTTTCGGACGTCCGTATTTCTTTCTTTCCACCATTCTCGGGTCCCTGGTCATAAGATCTTCTTTCTTAAGCGCGGGCTTCAGCTCTTCATTGCTCTTTACAAGAGCTCTCGAAATGCCCAGCTTGATTGCCCCTACCTGTCCGGTTGCTCCTCCGCCGTTTACAATAATCTTTGCGTCGAATGAACCGAGAGTATCCGTTACCCTGAACGGAACAAGCATGTCGTCATATAGCCCGTCATTCTTCAGAAAGTCTTTTGCTTCCTTACCATTGATCTCAAGTTTCCCGCTTCCGGGTGTGAGAAGAACTCTCGCGGTCGCTGTCTTTCTTCGTCCTACTGCTGATGTATAATTTGTTGCCATGTATTATATCTATTATAACTCTATGGAAACCGGGTTCTGCGCTTTATGCGGATGCTCCGGTCCTTTGTAAACTTTTAATTTGTTGATTAATTTGTTTCCGAGTCTTGTTTTCGGAAGCATCCTTTTCACAGCAAGCCTGATTATCCTGTCGGGATGCTTTTGCAGCATTTCTTTATATGATACACTCTTTTGTCCACCCGGATATAATGTATGCCTTAAGTATTCCTTTTGTTCTTCTCTTTTTACAGATACTTTTACCTTTTCTGCGTTTACAACTACAACCCAATCACCTGCATCGCTGTTAGGAGTAAATCTAGGACTCATCTTTCCTCTGATCCTCTTTGCTATCTCACTTGCCATCCTTCCAAGTGTCTTACCTTCTGCATCGACAAGAAACCAATTCTCTGGGTTTTCATCCCTTTTTGAAAATTTAGTCGTTCTGACTGAATTTGCTATTGCTGTCTTCATTTCTGTTAAATATAAGCTTAATGCGTTTTTACACGAATTGGTAAATTACTAGTTATACTAAATAAATGCAATGGAATTGTGAGCTCAATATTCTATATTTAAACAAAAGAAATTGGTTTTCGCTCACCACAACTCTCATAAGTTGCTAATATTATGAGCTTTATACTTTCTAATCTTTATTTGATACTTACTATTTGTGCGATACTTCATGTTTTAGAAGAATTTGTCTTCCCGGGTGGTTTTGCAAAGAACTTCAAAGCAATGGTTTCATCCTTTGGATTTAATATTTCCAATTCACAGATCCTACTAATAAATATTCTATTCTTCACATTAGTATTCATTGTCTTAATTTGGCATAATGAACTCCCGATTATAGCTCTTTCGGCAATATTCCTGGTCGGAATAAATGGAATACTGCATGTACTCACATCAATTCGTTTACATAGATATTTCCCCGGGTTGATAACCGGAGCTCTATTGTATATCCCCTTAAGCGTCATCACCTATTTAAATGTTCATGGGGATTTTAAACTCAAAGCTCTTCTCCTTGCTCTTGCCCTGCATGCAGTTCCTTTTATTGTAATTCTCACAGGTAAACACTTTACCAAAAAATAAAAGCCTTCCACTTTCGCAGAAGGCTTTTTAAAACAACAGGAGTCTTGTAATATCTACTTAATAAGAGTCATTTTCTTGACTTCTGAAAAATCTCCTGCATCGATCCTGTAGAAATAAACCCCACTCGAAAGTTTTGCCCCGTCGAATGTATATTCATAAGACCCAGCAGTCAGCTCCTTATTAACAAGGGAAGCTACTTCCCTGCCCAGCATGTCATATACTTTAAGTTTAACAAGCCCGTTCTTTGGTAAGCTAAATTTGATCGCGGTCGATGGATTGAACGGGTTAGGATAGTTTTGACCTAATTCATATTTTCCCGGAATCTCGGTCGAGACGTTTTGTATCCCAACGGTGGTTTGGTTGTTTAGCCTGATTCCCCAGCCTAGTAACTTACCGAATATTGGTGTCGTTGTATCCACAACTTTTAATATCCATTTACCTCTGCATGGTGAGCCACCAAAATTTCCAAATACCTGTCCCGGTTTTACTGAGGAACTCCAGGGCGGTCTAACCCCGCTGAGATTGTTTTCGGCATTATCCTGGAAGATAGTCATCACATTCATGTAGTCACCCCCGTCACCTGCGAGAACTTCTCTTATCGTTCCGTCAGGGGCTACCAGCCTGACATTTACCTGTCCAATCTTTGTATGGTAAATATTTAAAAACAATTCAACCGAAGTTACATCCACATCCGGAAAACTGTCTCCAACAATAATAGTATCCGACACACCTGTTATATTGTTATCGGGAATTAATTTGAATGACGGCTTAACATAGAATCCGTCCGGAAAAACAGAATTAATTGTTTCACCTCTTCTCAGTGTAGTTGATACGGATGCTCTCGGCTCATTTATTCCACCGGCTGTATTGTCATTAATATAGCCCTTAAAATAGCATGAGCTTAAATATCCCTGCCCGAATACTCCACGCATAGTTTTAAATCTGCCGTAACAATTCAAATTACAATCAAAACTCCATGCCGCTAAAAGATTGGTATTATTGCTCAACGCCCTGCTGGATGCAAACATTTGCTTCTTGATCTGTTCCTCATTCAAAACATTGTTCCATATCCTTAACTCATCCATTTCCATAGGACCGGGACTAAATCCACCCGGAAACGCGATTGATCTGCCGAGAAGAATAAAGTTTGTTGTAATCGGCATCACGGGGCTGTTTAGAGTCTGAGTATCTGTCTGCTTTCCATTAACAAAGAATGTAACATCATACGCACTTCCATTCCTCTTCCATGATACAGCTATGTGTGTCCAGTAAAATGTAGGGAGCGAATCCCCTGTCGATACAACTGCATTTCCTGCAATATTGAAGAAAAGTTTCCTCGATGTGTTAATCCCCAGCAAAAATGAAGTGTTTGCCGGAGTATTACCCTTTGAAATTAAATGAACCGATCCCGGCATTGGAAAATCTAGCACACGAACCCACATCTCTATTGAACCGTCCGTAGTAATAAAGTTGCTGAATTCGGTTGTATCGCGGATCGTTACTCGGCTGCTGTCGCTGTTGCCCTGCGGGAAATTTAGTGAATAATTATATGGCAGCGGCTGGTCAAAAGCAGTTTTCTCCGTTGCCGCTGTTCCAATCATCGTACCGGTAAGACCCCTTATATTTTCAAATACGAACACTCCGAAACTTGAATTGAAAGTCCATGATGCTTCAAGTCCTTCATAGTCTTTTGCTGAAGTTAGATTGTAACCCGTAATGTTAGATAACAGCTCGTCTCCTATTCCCAGCCATCTCCTTCTTACAGTACTCGTGTAATCCTTATTTCTTGAAAAGAACCTTACCTCATCCAGTTTACCGTAAAATGTCCCGTTTGCATATTGTGCTCCGCCGATCCTTACTTTATCCGTATTTACCGGCATTGATGTGTTTAGTAAAGGGCTTCCGGCTTCGTAACCATTAATATAAAATTCGATCTGGTAATCACTTCCGACATCGATCCATGTTACAGATACATGGCACCATTCATTGAGTTTTACACTGCTGTCGGCTAATACCAAACTGTTTCCCATTCGCAAACCTGGCTTTAATGTATTTCCCTGTATGTAAAAAGAAAATGCAGTCGTTGCCTGCGTACTGCCCTTTGCCATGATATAGCTGGAATTTGTCGAGTTGGTGATATAAACCCATGCCTCTATGGTACCATCTACTGTTTGCTGGAAAACGGCTTGATTATCTACTTCGACGTAGTTAGCAGAACCGTTTAAACCCGTAAGACATTTATTATATCCATCCGCACCAAAATCATCTGTCTCTGGCAGATTAGAATATATTGGATCAGTAAACCGGGGTGTATTTAGGTTACCCTCCGGCAATAAGTTTGACTTTCTGCCGTCGGAATTTGGACCTCCAAGGTCCGGCAAATATGAATCCTGAGAATAACCATTATTCCCTAAGATTAACATCATTAGCAAAACACTTATTATAAAACTTGCCTTCATTTTTGACTTCTCCATTTTAATTTTACTTTCAAATTTTTCATCCTGATGCCTTCACTTTAAAGCCGGCTTAAACGATTGCAGGTTCTGCCGAAGGCAAGCAGATGTTCAATTAGTGAACATACCCTGCTCCGCGGTACCGTCTAGCCGACAATAAATATCGGATGCCTTCAAAAAATTTTTGTAAGAACTTATATACAAAACTAGGATGACTATACTGCTCAATCAAAATGAAGTGAGTATGAAAGTACTAGCTAAAACCGGATGGTTTATTAGTGTTTTGAAAATAATGCTATCTTTGCTTCTAAAATGTGGATAATTTTTAATTAGGTTTTTTTAGAAAAGTAATAACTATATTCAGAGAGTAAAAATATCTGGAAAAGTAATCGCCAAAATCAATTATTTCAGGGTTTTCTGGGAATGGACTAAATGTAAGCTATTAATGTATAGTAGTTTATTTGCTTTTGTTTAAGATTTTTGAAATAGAAAAGTAACAGCCGGAAATGCATAAAAGTAAGATAATAGACTTTCTGAAAACACTCGATCGTGACGAGCTGAAACGCTTCGGTGATTTTGTATCGTCCCCATATTTTAATAAATCAACAAACCTGGTCAAATTTTTCAATGTTCTTAAAAACTTTTATCCTGCTTTTACTTCACCGGGACTATTGAAGGAAAATATATTTGCAAAGATCTTCCCAAGCGGAAAATACAATGAGCAAACATTGAAGAATCTAAGTTCACAGATGTTAAAACTGTCGAAAAATTTTCTCTCTATAGAATTCTATGAAGAAAATGAACATGAAAAGAGCTTCAATCTGTTGCGAAAGCTAAGCCTAAAAAAGCTGGATAATATTTATCAATCCGAATTAAAATTACTTGAAAAAGAATTTTTATCTACAAATAATGTTCCTGATCCGAGGTTCTATAATTTGTACAGGATGGAACTTGAAAGAATTAATTTCATACTTACCAGAGATAAACAGCAAAAAGTACCCGAGGTGATATTGAAGCAGGGAGAATATTATATATTCTCCTTCCTTGTTCAGCTGTCTATTCTTTATAATAATATAAAGGTAAACGAAAATGCCTATAATGCTCGATTCGATGTGAATCTGGTCGAGGAATTTATTTCAAATACAAACCTTGAAAAGATCAGCAAATATGTTGATAATAAAAATATTGAGTTTGCTTCTATTGCCGGTATTTACTTTTACAAAATTCTCTGTATAATGTATCCGGAAAAAGAAGAATATTATTTCAAACTAAGAGAATTTTTCGAAAAAAGTTTGGATACACTTAATAATGAAGAACTCTATACGATATTTACTTCTATCGAGACATACTGTGTAAATAAAATAAACCGGGGCAAAACGAAGTTTAATACCGAAATGTACGATGCTTATAGATTGGCTATCAAACATAAGATACTATTACTTGGAGGCATGTCGCATATTACGGCAATGAAATTCAGAAATATTTTCCTGTGTGCTTATAGGGAGGAAGAATATGATTGGGCAGATAATTTCGTGAATGATTATAAAAAACATCTCACAACTGACGGTAAAGTAATTGCCGATATCGCTCGCAGTTATTTATTATTCTCAAAGAAAGATTATGAAAACGCACTTGAAAACCTAAGGGATTTTTCGACTGACATGTATATCGCTAAGCTTGACATGCGAGTCCTGACAATCCAGCTTTACTATGAACTCGATTATATCGAAACACTTCTTTCTGCCCTGAACTCATTCCGGCAGTTTATCAACTCTAACGAGAATATTGCTCCATCAACAAGAGCATCGCATCTTAACTTTCTTAATGCTGTAACTAACCTCGCTAAACAGAAATCAAACCCCAAAAAGTCAAAAGTATCGGATATAAAGAGAAAGATCCAAAAGGAGAGTATAGCCTCTCGTAAATGGCTTCTTGAAAAAGCAGATCAGCTACTGTAAATTAAAAAGCCCCATTTAAGGGGCTTTCGAAACAAAGGGAATGTAAAATAATTTCTACTTAACAAGCATCATTTTCTTTATCTCCGTAAATCCATCAGCCTCGATTCTGTAGAAATATACTCCACTGGTAAGCTGTGATCCGTCAAAAGTATATTCATATGCTCCTGGGCTCAGTTCTTCATTAACTAGAGTTGCTACTTCCCTCCCCACTATGTCATATACTTTCAGCTTTACTAAACTGCTTTTTGGTAGAGCAAAATTTATTGCAGTCGATGGATTAAAGGGATTTGGGTAGTTCTGCGACAGTTCAAACCTTTCCGGTATATTTGATGTAGTTTGCTGAATGCCAACTGTACTCAAACCGTTAAGCCTTATACCCCATCCAAAAAATGTATGTTCAACTCCTGCTGATCCGTCACTGACCTTTATGGTCCAGTTTCCTCTTGCTTGCGAGTTACCGAAGTTGCCGAATGATTCTGAGGGCTTAACCCCGTGACTCCATGGAGCCGGAAATTCAGGTGACGTTAAATTAGCTGTAGCGCCATCGAAGAAGAATGTTAAGATATTATTGTTAGTACCGCCGTGATTGTTTACAACCGTTCTTGTCTGCCCGTTAGGAGCGGTTAATGTCACCGAAATATCGCTCACTCTCGTACCTTCCAGCGAGAGAAAAAGCTCAACTGTATTAACATTTTCATCAGGGAAAGACGGTCCAACCGTTATAACATCTGAAACTCCGTTTGGATCGTTATCCGGAAGCGTTGTGAAAACAGGATGAATATATGAACCATATGGAAATACCGACCCGAAATTTCCCGGTCTTTTTATTGTTGTTGGATGTCCAAAAAGATCAAGATCCAAAACATGACCGGTTACCGATGCTTCATTGGTGTATGCGCTGAATCTGCATGTATTAGATGTAGCGGTGGTGAATGTTCCGCGCATTGTAGAAAATCTTCCGCGCGGTACTAATGTACCGTCGAAATCCCATGCAGCTAAAAGCCTGTTAGTAACAGTCTCTTCTAATGCTGAAGATGATGCAAATACGAACCTTCTCAAACTATCTAATGATAGATCTTCATTCCATATCCTGATAGCATCAATGTAAGCATTGACCGGGCTTAATCCGCCGGGAAATGCCTGGGAAACACCCAGCCTGATAGGATCCGAATTTGTTGGGAGATTTGCAGCATTTAATATCAAGCTATCGTTTAATTCACCGTTAAGAAAAAACTTCACCAAAAAGTTACTGCCCTGATCGTTCCAGGATACTCCCACGTGGGTCCAGTCTGATGCAGGTATTGAAGGACCTGTCGAAGTTACAGCATTACCGGCAATATTAAAGAATAATTTGCCCGAACTATTCACTCCAAGAAGGAAAGAGTTCGTTGGTGAACTTCCGCCTTTGGAGATCAAATGTGTTGTCGCTGACGGCAGAGAATTAAATCTCACCCACATTTCGATTGTACCATCAGTGGTAATAAAGGAATTGAAAGTCGTCGTATCTCTTATATTCACAATGTTGTCGTTTCCGCCTGATGATGGAAAATACAGAGCATTGTTATATGGCATTGGGTTACCGTATGAGGATGTAGTTAGATTTGCGGCTCCCTTCAAAATACCATTATGACCACCGATATTATCAAACACCAGTGAAAGCAATGCCGAGTTAAAAGTGTAGGACGCTAGCAAACCAGTGTATGATGAACTTCCGTCGTAATTGCTTCCATCAAAATTAGAGAATAGGTCTTCACCTAATCCAATAAAACGGTTTGCTCTTATCATTGCTAGTGTGATCACAGGGTTCCAGAACCTTACTTCATCTATAAAGCCTGAGAAAGATCCCGAATTGTATTCCGAACTTCCGATCCTTACTTTATCCGTGTTAAGAGGCATTGGACCTGTAAGTAATTGCGTCGTACCTGACTGAGCTCCGTCGATATAAAATTTTACATCAAAATTGCCGCCATTACTTGTCCATGTTACAGCCACGTGTGTCCATTTATTTAATGGAAAGTTATTTGCGTCATCGCTGGATACAAGATTGTTACCCATTCTTAGTCCCAATTTGCCCGACCCAATAAAAAATGAAAAGCTGACTGTTGCAGTGGTTGCTCCCTTAGCGGTAATGATCTGTACACCGGTACTTTGGACATATACCCAGGCATCGATTGAACCATTGGCGTTCTGATTAAAAATAATGTCATGGTTTATCTCGAGGAAGTTAGCATTTGCGCCCAGTCCCTGCATATAATAATTACCTCCGACAGAACCGCCGTATTCATCGGTCTGATTATTCTGCGCAGAAAAATTCTTTGTGATCTCGGGTGAGATCATATCTGCGTTTTCACCGCTTACGAGATCTCGTGGACTCGGAGGGATTGCATTATCGCTAATTTCCGACTCAATAACGCCGTCGGGTGCTACCCTGTTCTGTGCATTTGCGGGAATTACAATTCCACTAACACAAATAAATAATAATAAGCAAAAAAATTTGATCGCCTTCATTTTGAAAGTTGTCTCCGTTGTGATTTTGTTTAACATTTGTTTTTTAAAATTTTTTATCCTGAACTGCCTTCTTATTTAAACTCTGTTCAAGTTTAAAGCCGGCTTTAAAACGATGAAGAGGTCTGTCGAAGGCTTAACAGTTTAAAAGTTATTTACCCCTGTTTCCGCGGAATCGTTTTTTTACCGGCAAAATAAATCCAGGATTGCCTTCATGAATTTTCTTAGTTAAAAGAACTTATACAAATCTAAGACATCAAAGGTACACGCCTCAAATAAGAGAATCCTGATATGTAATCTCGATTTTGCTTTTAACACGCGCAGGATATGAGAAAATCTTACCTTTAGAGCCGGTAGACACACTTTTCTTGTTGAAAGAGTTTTTAAAATGTAACTTTAAACTATTGTTTATAAATATTTTGTATTTGTAACCATGAAAAAGAATCTATTTTTGATTATATTTTACAATGAGTAAGCTATATCTTTGTTTTATATTTATTTGCCTTTTCTAAGATTTTTTTGAAAGTAATCAGCTTGGTTGTATAAGAGTAAGATCATATCAATACTTAAAACCCTGTCGGAGGAGGAGATGAAACGGTTTCTCGATTTCACTGCATCCCCTTATTTTAATTCCAACAAGAGTGTTGTCCGCCTTGCAGCCCAGTTAAAGAAGTATCACCCCGACTTCCCGGAACATCTGATAAAGAAGGAAAAGCTTTATGATAAGATATTTTCTGGGGAGAAATACAATGATCAGGTCATGAGAAATCTAAGCTCACAACTGCTGAAGCTGGCAAAGGAATTTATTGCAATTGATCTGTATAATAACGATGAGATAAGAAAGTCTCTGGATTTTCTCAGCGAGGCAAACATGAGAAGACTTGATGCGCTTTTTACTTCGGAAAGAAAAGCCCTGAAAAATATCCTCCAAAAGGAAAAACTCGATGAAGCGCTGTTTTTACAATTGCACACCCTCGAGGAGATAGACGTACAATTCAAACTTCACAGGGATAGACAAAAGGAAGTATTCGAATCACTTGCATCGGAAGGAAATTATCTTATCTACTACTTCCTCATCCGCCTTAATGACATTTATGTAAACATGAAGATCAACGAAGACGCCTTAAACGCCGATATAGATAGGGAATTTGTTAAAGTGTTTTTTGAAAAGATCGATTTTCAGAACCTTATCAATTTTCTCGAACAAAATAATATTAAATACGGAAGTATTTTTACCCTCTATTACTATAGAATGATGTGTATCCTTAATCCGGATGATTCTGAGCATTACCACAATTTGTACAATCTGTTACTAAAAACTATGTCCGTCCTCAAAAACGCGGAGGTGTCACAATTAATGGGCACTCTGGAATTTGTCTGTACTTATAAAATTAACCGTGGGGACAGGAGTTTTTACAAAGATCTTTTTGGTCTCTATGACCTCGAGAGAAAATACAAGCTGGGTCATTATGCCCCGGGAAGGATCATTACGTCATTTAGATTCCGAAATACTGTCTTGGTAGCATTACGAGTTGGAGAGGTAGACTGGGCGTACGATTATATTAAAAATTATAAAAAGTATTTGAATAAGGAAAATAAAGAGCTTGCGGATTTTGGAATGGCTATGATTAACTTCGAGCGCGGTGAGTATGAAAAATCCATTGAAGCCCTGCGATCGATCAAAACAGACTATTCGATGATCAAAGTTGACATGAAATATCTGCTCGTAAAATCGTTCTATGAGCTAGGGTACGATGAAGCTGTTATTTCACAGCTTAACTCATTCAGGCATCTCGTCACCTCCCATAAGGAAGTAACCGACATAACACGCGAAAAAGGGTTAAACTTTATTAATCTCACAAATTCCCTGATAAAACTGAAGGATGATCCGGACAAAGAAAGAGCGGACGAATTGCTGGACAGGATAAATACCCTTAACCTCACGGGCGATAAAGTATGGCTGGAAAAGAAAATTAACGATATTACAAATAAGAAAACTGCGATCTGATTATTAATTACCCAAAAGATACTTCTCCAAAAACATCACCTCAGCTGCTATCATAAAATTCCTGTTCGACTTCTTACTAAAGCCGTGACCTTCGTCTTTTGCCATTAGGTACCACACCTCCCGTCCGTTTTCTTTCATAGCCTGCACCATTTGCTCTGCCTCCGTTACGGGAACACGCGGGTCATTCAATCCCTGTATCACAAAGAGCGGGCTCGTGATCTTATCTACGTGCTTATTTGGAGAGATGCTCTCCAGGAATTTCATCATCTCCGGGTCTGTCTCATCGCCATATTCCGCTCTGCGAAGGTCCTGCCTGTACTCACTTGTGTTATTTAAAAATGTTACGAAATTGCTTATCCCGACAACGTCTATCCCGCACCTTATTCTATCGCTGTAATGTACCAGCGAAGCAAGCACCATATAACCGCCGTATGAGCCGCCCATTACACACACCCTCTCAGCATCGAGTTCTGGCTGAGACGCGATCCAGTCGAGCAGTGCACCTATATCTTTGACCGAATTTTCACGGAGCATGCCGTTATCCAGATCGAGATATGTTTTCCCATAACCCGACGAACCCCGTACATTCGGCTCGATTACAGCTGCACCCAGCTCATTTACAAAGAATTGAATGGTAGAGCTGAATGAAGGGTCCGATTGCCCCTCCGGTCCGCCGTGAATATTTATTATAACCGGTAGCTTACCTGTAGCAACTTTTGGCTTATAGACTAATGCCGGTATATTTCTATCATCGAATGATGGATAATATATCGGTTCAGGTGAAACGAAAATATCCGGGTTCAGTCCGCCCATCTCGCTAAATGTCCAGCGTGTAAGTTTATACTCATCTATATCGTATGTATAAACGTCTCTAACTGAAGTAGGAGTTATCATTGAGAATCCAAGAGTCTTATTATCCTTGCTAAACCTAACCCCCGAGACATTCCCCTGCGGGATCTCCGTCACCTCACTGTATTCGAATGTAAGCACATCCATGAGATACATCTTTGAAAACCCGTTCTCATTTGTAGTAAAGCAAAGCAATCTGCCCTCATCAGAGATAGCAACATTATCGACGTCCCACTTAAGGTCCGGCGTGAGAACTTTCATCTCGCCCGTTGCAGGATTATAATTTTTAAGTGTCCTGAATTCAGAGTCCTCGTCTGAAACCAGAAATATATTTCCATTATGCGCGAAATACGCATCGCCGTATGAGACTTTCTTTATATTATCATAATTAAATACCGGGTTCAATAAACCGGTGGAGATAGTATATATATACAGTTCGGATTCCGTTCGCGCAATATATTTGCGCATTAATAGCCTATCCCCATCATCGCTCCAATCCATTATTCCCCACCCGCTTTCATTCACGTCGAGCAGGAGACGCTCGCTTGAGACATTCCCCATGTCTGCTACGTAAAAATCGAATGTCTTTTTATCCTTCTTATTACTGCGGTAGATATACTTTGTACCATCCTTATTCCATGTAAAACCTGAGTTACGCGATACACCATCGGTGAGTATCTTACTGTTTCCCGTCTTCCAGTTGTAGAAATATATCTGGTAATTTTCATTCCCGCCTTCATCTTTATAATACACAAATCCGTCGTATTCCGGATTGGGTGACCCGATCGCTGTAGTGACAGGCTCCGGAAAAAAAGTTAATTGCTGTCTGTATTTCGTCGGCTGAGAGACATAATGTACCTGCGTAACGTCACCAAAACGCGTCGTAATATAAACACCCTCTCCGTAATAATCCCAATCCTCAAATGCCGCACTGCGCATATTGGAATAGCGGTTATACCTCTCTTCGATATCGGACGGGATCTGCTCCGGGATACCTTCCATTACGAGATTCCCAACCTCACGCCTGTCCTGTGATATCAACGGAAAAGTTACTAAAAGCGAAAAGATGATGACGGAAAAGATTTTCATACTTGATGTTTAAATTTAACTAAGATAACCCCATACGGTGAAAATTGAAATAAAAAAAGCCCCGAAATGGATATCCACCGGGGCTCGATATTCTTTTGCAATAAACTTACGGTGTGAGAGTAAAAGCCGCTTTTGCGGAAACGTATGTCCGGTTCATTACTCCGCCAACGCTATTCTGTTGCGATAATCCTGTCTGGTCCTGTCTCAATAGTTGCGCATAGTAATTGCCCGTCGTGAGAGGGCTCAGATCGCTCGATGTTATCGAAAATGAATTACTGCCGTTGGTTTGGTTAGCTCTTTGTATAACAAGGGAGTCGTTGCTTGCATTATATATGTTGAGCGTAACCTTTTCACCTGAATTAACCGAACTTGTAAAATTAAAAGTTGTGCCTGATGATTGCATTACAACCGTAGGCGGACTCTGAAAACTTATCGCCATACTGCTCAGACTTGTCGAGTTACTAAAGGTATTGCTGTTTGCATCCGTGTACACATACTGGTATGGATTCTGAAACCCGCCTACTCCATACTGATAATAAACAACGCCAAAGATGGATATCTCGGTCATAGAATTTCCGTTAAATGTAACGCCAGAGGTAGCTCCTGTTAGTGTAATATAAGATCCGTTTGCATTGTTCAACCTGAAAGTTGCTCTTGCATATGTCCAGTTCGAGTCTGCATTATACCTGCAATCATATATCTGGTAAATGTTATCCTGGTTAACACTTGTTATAGGATCGCTTTCGCACGAATAGAATACTAAAACGGGAAGTGTAAATACGCTAAGTAAAAATAGTAACTTAATTGCCCTCATAAGCTGTTGGTTTATTTCTTTTTATAGCCCAATCATATCTAAAAGTTCCGACATAATAAAGAGAATATTTAATGGGTTAATCGCGCACCTTGAGCACACTGCATTTGTCTATTATCTCGTCGCCATCAAATTTAAAATAATATTGTATCACATTGCCTAGAAGGCAATTGTCTTTATACGCATAGGAATAAATTTTTGTAATAATTTTATCATCGTGTACTAAGAATATTTCTCCTTGATACCATCCAACCTCCGCTGCCATCACTCCTTCTTCGATTTTGGAAAAATAAATTATATACCGACAACTGTCATACCCTACATCCGACATTGATTCTAAATACTTTAGAGTATCATCACCTAGTAGGCCAACTTGGAAGTCACACCATTTATCTTTAAATGATACACTTTTATAATCCTTTACCCTTTCGGGGGACACTTTCACATTTACTGATCCGTCAGAATTCTTGTAATGAGGGAAGTATGATTTGAATTCCTGCTCATTTATAATATACTCGTAAGCATTTCTATACTTTAAAGAATCATTCGCCATAACCAAAGAGTATTCAAAAAGAAAGATTATGATAAATAATATTTTCATATATGTTATAATAAATTTATTGGTATGATTAAATCTACCAATCCCCCTATCAATACTCAACCAATATTTTTATATTATAAAAAAGGAGCATTATGTTTTCAATATTCAAAACTTATAGGACTCTCCCCACCTACATTATAATAATGCACATCTTCGGCAAGACCCTCGGCGGATTCGGGATTGGATTATTGTTTGGAGTTTACATCAAAAGCGTTGATTGGATGACGTGGGGATGGGTTGCCATTGTATTGAGTTTCCTTGTACAATTACCAGTACTGCTAAAGGTAGTTTCAAAGAATGCGGCAGAAAAAGCAGTAAAAGAAGTAGAATCCCAAAACACCTAACAGCAGTCGCAGTTAGCGCCGGACTTTTCTACCTGGAGAGTGGTATGTATTATCCCAAACTTCTTCTCCAGTTCCTCCCTTATATCGACAATAAAATTATCACTATATCCCTCCGGCACAACAAGGTGCGCCGTCAGCGCGATCTGTGTAGTGCTCATAGCCCAGATATGCAGGTCGTGCACATCCTCTACACCCTTCACCGAATCCAGGTAGCTCCTCACCTTCTGCACGTCGATATCCTTTGGCACCGCATCCAGCGCGAGATTAAGCGAATCCACCAATAGCCCCCACGTGCTGTACAATATCACCGCAACGATCACAAAGCTCATCACCGGGTCTATCCACAATATATTAAACAGCATAATTAACAGTCCCGCTATCACTACGCCCAGCGACACTCCTGCGTCAGCCGCCATGTGAAGGAACGCGCCCTTAATATTAAGGTCCTCCTTCTGCCCTTTCATAAACATCATCGCCGTAATACCATTTATTATCACACCCACACCCGCAACGATCATCACCGTACCGCCCGCTATCTCTGAAGGATTCTGTATCTTCTCTATCGCCTCTATCAATATCAGCGCTACACCAATCAGCAATATGACCGCGTTAAGCAGAGAAACAAGTATCGTTATCCTGCGCAGACCATACGTGTACTTACCGGAGGGTTTTCTGAGAGCGATCCATGCCGCGCCCCACGCAAAAAACAAGCTCAGCACGTCGCTGGCGTTATGCCCTGCGTCAGCCAGCAGAGCGGACGAGTTAGCCGCCAAACCATAAATGACCTCTACAACGATAAATATAAGATTAAGTGCGATGCCGATTGCAAACGCCTTACCGTACTTAATTCCTCCGGATGAGTGATTATGTGAATGGTTATGCGCCATCAAAATAAGGTAGCAATTTGCAATTACTTTTTACAGTGAAATCAACATAAACTATTAATTGCAAATGATTTGCGCTTACTTGACTTCCTTCGCGCCTTTTCTCCAGAATATATAGAACGGGATGCCCAGCAGTACAAGGAGAAGTCCTATACCTGCGTCACGCGGATTCTGAATTATTGTTACTGCTACAAGTGTTATGCAAAACAGCACAAAGATAGCCGGTATCCATGGATAACCCCACACCTTATAAGGACGGTGTGCGTCTTTCATTTTCTTGCGGAGAACAAACACGCCGAACGCCCCCGCTCCGTAAAATATAAATGAAGCAAATATCAGCATGTCCGTCAACTGGTCGAACGTTCCCGACAGCACCAGTAGACAAGCCCATACTCCCTGAATCAAAAGCGAAACGTATGGAGTTCTGAATTTAGGATGGGTGTATGCCGCTGACTTAAAAAATAATTTGTCGCGTGCCATCGCGAAATAAACCCTCGATGAAGCCAGTATCGTCCCGTTTGTCGTCCCGAATGTCGAAATCATGATCAGCACCGAGATAAAGAATGCCCCGCCGTTGCCGAGGAACTTCCTCATTACCTCGACACCTATAATACTGTTCTTTACTCCGGCAATCTGTACTATTTCATCCACCGGCATCACATATAGAAACACAAAATTGGTTAGCATGTAAATAATTATCACCGCGCTCACACCCCCGAATAGCGCTATCGGTATATTCCGCTTTGCGTTTTTCACTTCACCGCCGAGATACCCGATGTTATTCCACCCGTCGTAAGCCCAGAATGCTCCCAGCATCGCCGCGAACATTGCGCCAAACAATCCCAGTGAAGTGCCGTACTGCGCGTTTGGATTTTCGAGGATAGGTGCAATATTTTCTGTACTTCCACCGCTTATAGCAAGTCCGAGAACGATAATAACGAGTATTCCCGTAACTTTCAGAATTGTAAATGTATTATTAATATAACCCCCGAAAACAACACCGAGGTAATTTGCAGTGGTTAGAAATATTATGGTAAGTATCGTGAGACCTTTCACTCCAAAATTATCGAACGGCTGAAATAAGCCAAATATAGTAAAACCGGAGAGACTGTCGCTTAGAGTAGGAAGGTGTATTATTGCATTAACCGATTCCGCGAAAACATATCCTATCGAAGCGATCGATGCGGACTGTATTACCGAAAAACATGACCACCCGTAAATGAATGCGAAAGGTCTGCCGTACATCTCTTTAAAATAAACGTACTGTCCGCCTGGCTCCGCGATCAGTCCGGCTATTTCGGCATTTGTCGCCGCCCCCATCAGTGTAATAAAGCCCGCTATAAGCCAGCATATTAGAAGGATGCCGCCGGAATCAAGCTCGACCGCCATTGGAGCGGTCTTCTTAAAAATTCCTGATCCTATCATTGAACTCATTACAACAAGGAACGCAGTCCACAGTCCGAGTTTACGAAGAAGCCCGCTATGATGAATTTCTTCTTCCAGGATTGCTTTTGACATCGGTTTGTATTTTATTTAAAAAATACTTCTGCTGTTTGATAAATGCTCAGATCTACCGTCTTCAGCTTGCTGATCGCTTCCTTTATAGTGATGTCGTCTATCGAACTCCCCTTTAGCGCCGCCATGCGGCCAAACTTTCCCTCCTGCGCCATACGCACCGAATAAACACCAAACCTCGTACCCAGCATCCTGTCAAAAGCCGTTGGCATACCTCCCCGCTGTACGTAACCAAGTATCGTTGCCCTCGATTCAAAACCCGACCTTTTCTCTATCTCTTCCGCCAGGTAATTTGCAATTCCGCCGAGACGCTTCCTACCAAAGTCATCGAACTTGTTCTCCGCAATATAAATGTCCTTTATCTCATCCATTATATATTCAGCGCCTTCTGCTATTACTATTATAGAGAAGAGCTTACCTCTTTCTGCTCTGCTTTGAACGACTTCTAATATATCGTCTATTGTGATCTTCTTTTCCGGAATAACGATTGCATCCGCTCCTCCCGCAATACCCGAGTAGAGCGCTATCCATCCGGCGTGCCTGCCCATTACTTCCAGTATCATTACCCTGTGATGTGATTCCGCAGTCGTGTGAAGCCTGTCCACCGCTTCCGTCGCAATATTAACCGCCGTATCGAATCCAAATGTATAATCCGTTCCGTAAATATCATTATCTATCGTCTTCGGAACACCGACTACATTAATTCCTGCTTCATACGCCATCTGCGCAACGTGCATCGAACCCTCTCCGCCTACACATATAATTGCATCCAGCGGCGACTCCTTCATCTTCTCGATGAGTAGCTCCTCACCGTTAACCTGCTCGAACGGGCTGTATCTGGAAGAACCTATTATAGTACCGCCCCTGTTTACAATACCGCTCACGTCATTTAATGTAAGCTCCTTGTAATTTCCATCTATGATTCCCTTCCACCCGGCGTATATGCCGTATGGTTTAAAACCAATCGTGAGAGCTTTCCTCACAGCCCCCCTTATAACTGCATTTAAACCGGGGCAGTCGCCTCCGCTTGTAAGAATCCCTATATTCATACCGTGCTTTTCTTTAAAGATGAAAATTTAGCATTAACAAAATATAACGCGATCAGGTAAATGACTGCAACAAGAATAAAAATAAACACAAACCCGGTCATCATTGACAGCATCACCGTTATCACCGTTCCAATCACCGAAAAGAATCCGTTTATTCCCCACGCAAACGCCGCGAAGTTTCGTTCGTCGTCCTCTATTAATGAAAGCCCTATCGGGAAAGGCATACCCATAAAAAATCCAAGCGGCGCTATTATCAGTGCCGAGATAACGACTCTCCACGTTAGATCTACCCTCACCATTGCATCGAAGATTAATGGATTCAATAGCCCGATAGCAATAGACAGAGCAGCGATTATACCAAATATGATTATTAGCTTAGACCTTGTGAAATTGAAGAACTTCATCGAAAACATACTCCCGAGTCCCGATGATACCAGCATAGTCGCGACTACTGTGAGAAGTGTGTAAACCGGCTGCCCCAGGAATAGTGTGAACTTTTGTATCATACAAACCTGCAACATGATGTATCCCGCGCCCAGGCATCCGAAGTAAATAAGGAATTTCCTGCTAAACTTTCCCTTGTCCTCTTTAGTGAGCCTCCTCAACGGGAGAAGTATCAAAAGTCCGGCTATAATGATCGTCTGTAATAATATGGCAATGAGTGTCGATTCCGCAACCGGTCTGTCTTTTAACGCCAGTATGCCCTTCTCATCCTGAGCAAAAGTTTCTTTTATTCCTTCAAGTGTCAGATGCGAAAATCCTATGTTATTATCAAAGTAAGGTTTGTTGTCCGTCGCGGGTTCTATGTTCGTGCTGTAGTTCTCTATAATTGCATCGATGTTATCGGATTTTATCAGATCCCTGTATATACCTTCCTGGTCTGATAATGGGTCATACTCTATATTAATAGAGAGGAGCGCCGCTTCGTTCTTCACTTTAACAATTTCGTCGTAATCAAAGCCATCCTTTTTATAGATTATTCCTGCCATGAAGCTCTTGTCACTCTCGAAATCATTCGGCGGACGGCGGAACACAATAAAGTTATCCTTGCTCTGCTCCAGTCCTTTACTTGTATTCAGACGGGCTTTCTTAAGTGTTGCGATCAGCTTTGGAAGCTGTGTTTCCGGACGTGAAATGTACAGCACTCCCCCCGGAGACAAATGCTCGAGATACTCCTCTACCGCTTCCTGTGTTAGAATGTAATTTTCCACCATGCTCATAGCCCCGCTGGATACCGCCGATGCGGAGATAGTGTGAGCTGATATAATTACATCGTATGCGATTCGTTTGCTCCGTATCACCGAACGCGCATCGTCCGTGATGAGTTTAACCTTATCGTTGTCTTTTACGAGCGGGCCAGTCCAGCTTACAAGGTCTCTCTTTATTAGATCGTTCAATATCCCGTTTATCTCTACGCCTATTACTAGATTCGACCCGTTATATAAAGAGGAAAGTATCTCTCCGCCTCCCGCTGATCCTATTATGAATGTCTTATCCACCGAGTCCAGTGGAGCAAACGCAAGGTTCGAAGCGTCTGCCGGTCTGGTTTCCGGGGGAAGGGTCTTTACATTCGGGATATTTGTGCTTGCGTTGCCGTTGTCTATTATCGCAAGATAAACGTTATACCCGTCCGGCGATTCCTGCTCGTCGCGCATGACGTCTATCTTGGAGATCGTGTTCCATTCAGTTAATACCTTCAGGTCCGGGCGCTCCTTAATGTAATTCCCGAATACCTTGTTAGGAGTCGAATTTATCGCGAACCTTTCGTCCTTATTAATAAGGAATGAACTGCTTATAAGTATCAGCACAAATGCCGCGAAAGCCCAGTTCTTATAATTCCTTACCCCGAATATTATCGCGCATATAAAACCTAGCATTGCAATAAAGACAATAGTTCCGTTACCGCCTACCATTGGCATAAAAAGCACAAATGCGAAACATGACAATCCTGCCCCGATGAGATCGAAGAAGTATAACCGCGAAACCTCAGCTTTGAATTTTGTCAGAAGAACAGATATGATAAGTCCCGAAAAGAAAAATGGAACAGTAATAAGCAAATAATATATTGGTAAGAATATGAACTGTACCGGATCCGTTAATAAACTGAACGGATCGAACGGGATCTGGTTCATTATAATGAATGATAGTATAACCGATATCCCGAAGAACATCGAAAGGAATGTAAGCAGTTTATCGGTCTTGATCTGCTTCAGCTTTTTATTGAGGGATAGTACGACACCGCTTACGCCGAATCCCAGCAGTGCCACACTTATTATCATAAATGCAAAGTGATACCAGAGCGATACGGAGAGTATCCTTGTGTATGTGAATTCCAGTAAAAGTGTTGATAGGGAAACGAGGAAAATTCCTGCGTAATATGAACCGTGAACGCTTTCGGAATTGAGTGAGACTTTCTTTGCAGACATTAAAAATTATTTGTTAACAAGTTTATGAATAGCCAGCAGTGATACCAGCAGTTTTTCCATATTAGCGAGCTTCATCATGTTACTGCCGTCGCTTAATGCCTTTGCAGGATTAGGGTGCGTCTCCATAAAGAACCCGTCCACACCTGCCGCCGCCGCCGCCCTGCTGAGTACCGGGATGAATTCCGGCGCTCCCGCGCTCACACCCTTGCCTCCCGACGGCATCTGCACCGAGTGCGTCGCGTCGAATATAACCGGGTATCCGCTTTCTTTCATTATCGCGAGCGACCTCATATCCACGACGAGATTATTATATCCGAAGGTTGTTCCCCGCTCGGTCAGCATTATCTTTTTATTACCCGCCGAAGCGACCTTATCAGCCTGGTACTTCATATCACCCGGAGCCATGAACTGCCCCTTCTTTATATTGATAACCTTTCCCGATGCTCCTGCAGTTTCCAGCAGCTCAGTCTGTCGTGAAAGAAAAGCCGGTATCTGCAGTATATCCACAAATTCCGCCGCTATCTCTACCTCTATCTCCGAATGAACGTCCGTCAGCACAGGCACGTCGAACTTCTTTCTCACCGCCGCTAATATAGATAGCGCTTCATCCATCCCGATCCCCCGGAATGACTTTCCCGAAGTCCTGTTCGCCTTCTGATACGACGCCTTAAATATGAACGGGATCTTTAGCTTATCCGTTATTTCCTTTAGCTTCCCGCACGTCTTAAAAACAACGTCGCGGTTCTCTACCACACACGGACCCGATATCAATAGAAAATTGTCCGTATTCCTTAATTTTAGCGATGAGATTATACTTTTGGAAAGCATGCCTACTTGTTAAGATAGATTTCTTCTTTGATTTTAAGCTCTTCCGGTGAATATTCGGATGTATCGTACATTCCCTTGCACTGCCTCTGCCGCATAGCCTCATACAAACATACTGCCGCCGCTACCGACACATTCAACGACTGCACCATCCCGTTCATCGGGATCAGAAAATTCCCATCCGACAACTCCCGAGCCTCGTCTGATACCCCTTCCTTCTCATTCCCGAATATCAGCGCCGTCCTTCCCGTCAGATCCAGATCATACAGTGACATATTTGCCTCGTTTTCATCCATATGCGTCGAATATACACTATACCCGTCGCCCTTCAACTCCCCTATGCACTCCTTCGCATTGTTAAATTTCATCCTCTCGATCCATTTTACAGCGCTACCCGACGTAATTCTCCCTATTTTTGGGAATTCATTCGTATTATAGACCAGATATATCTTATCGATTCCCACCGCGTCTGCCGTCCTGAATATCGCCGCAGCATTATGTGGGTCATGAATATTCTCGAGAATAATTGTTAGATATTTTTGACGTTTTAGAACAACATTTTTTATTTTATTGAATCTTTTTTCCGTCAAATTTTGTTAAATTTTTACTACATTAATTTTAAGTTACTTAATTCAGGCAGATTAAACAATTAACAAATCCAAAAACGAGGTCAATGACTATGCACATTCGAATGATGGTATTTATGGGCGCAATTCTTTCAGTTTTTTTAGTCTCAAACATTTCTTTTTCTCTGGATAACGACCCTTATGGTGGAGATCCCTCCAAGGGCTATGATTATCCTAATCTCGACAAACCCCAGCGCTCTCAGTGGGGATTTAATGCTATGTACAGTGAAAAGGGTTTCGGTATTTCCAGCGAGTATTTTGTTAATATCTGGAAAAATACTGACCTGGTTGCCGGGCTTGGATTCTCCAGCGTTTCCGACGACAGGGAATTTCAGGAGTTCGATTATTTCGGGAATAGCTATACACCGGATAAAGTGAACCGCGTTTTTATGGCTCCCCTTTCCATTGGAATTAAACATGCTCTGTTCCAGGATGATATTGATGGAAGCCTCAAGCCGACGGTTTCAGCCGGCGTTGCTCCGACTCTTATATTAACTAACCCGTACAGCACAAACTTTTTCCCGGCGCTTGGTAAATTTAATGCCGCGTTTGCATTCGGTCCGTATGCGGGGATCGGCCTGAACTTCACTCAAAACAAAAGTGTAGCGTACAGCTTTAATATTAATTACTACTACCTGCCCGTTATCGGAAAGGAAGTGATGAGTTTGCAGAATAAACCCATCGATAATGTAGGTGGCGTTCAATTTACAGTTGGTATAAACCTTCTCCACTAAAAACAGGATCTACATTGAAGATTGTTGCAATTGCAGGGAGCCTCAGAAGAGGCTCCTATAACAAAATGGCTATGCGTTACATAGTCGATGGCGCTAGAGACGCGGGTGCTGATGTCGAAGTCCTCGACCTCAAAGAATATGACTTCCCGATTTTTGATGGCGATGTCGAAGCGCAGGGTCTTCCGGAAAAAGTAGTTGAGTTTAAAACAAAGATCGAGGAAGCTGACGGACTGATAGTTGTAACACCCGAATACAACCACGGAATACCCGGTGGTTTAAAAAACGCCATAGACTGGGCATCCAGAAGGGGAAATTCATTCAGAGACAAATTCGTTGCCATAGCCGGGGCTTCTAACGGATCGTGGGGGACTACACGATCGCAAATTGCGATGCTCCCTGTACTAAGATCACTCCGGATGTTCCTTCTCCCTACTCAGTTATACATTCCTAATGCAGGTGACGTATTCGATGAAAACGGTGATATTAAAAACGAGACAATTAAAGAAAGACTATTAGACCTCGGTAAAGAATTAGTGGAAGTAATAACTCGTTGGAACAAATAGCCTACTTTATCAGCTTCTCAAATTCCTTCTCATTGATCACCTTTACACCTAGGGAGTTTGCCTTATCCAGCTTACTGCCTGCTTCGGCGCCGGCAAGCACAAAGTCCGTCTTTTTGCTCACGGAGCCTGAAACTTTTCCGCCCGCATCTTCGATCAGTTGCTTTGCATCCTCCCTCTTATACTTTTCCAGCGTTCCGGTAAGCACAAAGGTCTTGCCTTCGATATCTTTGTTTATCTTGGACGGGTCTTTCCTGGCAGATTCAAAATTCAGTCCGGCTTTTTTAAGCTTATTGAGAAGATTAACGTTATCCTTAACCTTAAAATAATCCGTTACGCTCTTCGCGATTGTAGGTCCGATCTCATAAACATTGTTTATGTCGTCTTCGGAAGCCTTCTCCAGCGCCTCCATCGAACCGAAATGATCGGCAAGTAGCTTGGCTGTTCTCTCACCTACATGTCTAATTCCTATCGCGTACAATACCTTGTCGAATGGCTTTTCCTTTGATTTTTCGACCGAGTCCAGCAGGTTATCCACGCTTTTCTTGCCAAAGCGCTCTATCTTTAAAATATCTTCCTTATGTTTATAAAGATCATATATATCCGCGAAGTTCTTCAGAAAACCCTGGTCGCGGAATATCTCCAGTATGCTCGTTCCCAATCCGTCTATCTCCATCGCGTTCCTGGAAACAAAATGCTCCATCCTGCCTTGCACCTGCGCCTCACATGAAAAGTTAGGACAATAATAGTTTACTTCGTCTTCAGGTTTTATAAGCTTCGTGTTGCATACGGGACATCTCTCCGGAGGATGATACACCTTCGTTCCCTTAGGTCTTTCATCTTTGACCACTTCGATTACCTTTGGTATTACGTCACCCCCTTTTTCTATCTTTACAAAGTCTCCTATACGGATATCCAGGCGTTTTATCTCGTCGAAGTTATGTAACGTGGCGCGTTTTACCGTCGAACCTGCGAGAAAGACCGGTTCGAGTTCCGCTACCGGTGTGATCGTTCCTACTCTTCCAACCTGGCATGTAATATCCTTCAATTTTGTAATTTGCTCTTTGGCTTTGAACTTGTATGCTATTGCCCATCTCGGTGAGCGTGAGACAGTCCCTATTTCTTCCTGGAGTGCAAAAGAATTTACTTTTATTACGACGCCGTCTATTTCATAATGAAGGTCTTCACGGAGCTTCTCTATCCTCTCACAGTAATCCTTTACCTGGTGAATGTCTTTTGCTGTTTCGAAATGTTCATTGACTGGGAATTTTAATTTTTCCAGTAACTTCATCGTTTCATACTGGGTTTTCAGATTCACCTCATCGCTCATCAGTGCGTATGCGTAGAAATTAAGCGGACGCTTTGCCACTATCCTGCTGTCTTTCACCTTTAGCGTGCCCGCTGCGGTATTCCTCGCGTTCGCAAATATCTTCTCCCCTTTCTCTTCCTGTTCTTCGTTTATCCTTATAAAATCATGCTTGCGGAAAAATACTTCCCCCCTGACTTCGAAATTCTTAAGCTCTTTGGTGTCTACTGTCAAAGGGATTACCTTAATTGTCTTAACGTTCTTGGTAATATTATCACCCTTTGTCCCGTCCCCTCTTGTGGCTCCTTCCACTAATATACCGTCTTTGTAAGTAAGAGAGATTGCTACTCCGTCGAATTTCATCTCACACTCATACTCAAATTTATCCGACCCGACAATGTTCTTGACTCTTTTATCAAAATCTTCCAGTTCTTTGAAGTTGTAGGAGTTCTGAAGCGA
Organism: Ignavibacteriales bacterium; assembly: GCA_020635255.1. Taxonomy (NCBI): domain Bacteria; kingdom Pseudomonadati; phylum Ignavibacteriota; class Ignavibacteria; order Ignavibacteriales; species Ignavibacteriales bacterium. The sequence continues at coordinate 332,650 of JACKAC010000001.1, read as the reverse complement.
CAGCATCGGTACTTTGTGATAAACCACGTCGAACTTGTTCATTGGCTCACCTGAGACTCTCTGCGTCGGCGAATCCGGGGTTACAAGGCTTGGATACTTTTTCTCATACTTCTCGAGTTCTTTGAGTAGCATGTCATATGTATAGTCGTCTATGTCCGGCTCGGCGAGGACATAATACTTATGATCTGCATCCTGTATCTTTTTACGTAGGGTTTTTACCTTTTTGACTATATCAGCCGGAGGGTTGGGCATTGCTCTAAATTACTTGTTATTGGTTTGATCTCCCGTTTTAGTCGTATCTTTTAGATTCTCTCTGGAGATCAGATAGTTCTTTACAGTTTTCTCCTTAATATCAATTTTCTGCCCGTTTAGTTCAACTGTAAAAGCCGAGGTGTTGGGAGATGTAATAAGGAATGACCTTGTGGCTCTCCATTCTCCTTCCTGGTTACCAGTAAATGAGATCTTCTCGGGATTTTCGATATTCGTGGAATCTTCCACTACAATAACCGATCCTGACCTGATACTTACTATTTTCAAAACCATTGTATCCAGATTCTGCTGAATAAGTCTTTGCTGTTCTTCTTCCGCTTTCCTGATAGAATCCCTTATCTCTTCCTCTGTCCTTTTACCGAGTATCTTTCTTTCGTTTTCCTTTACCACGTCATCAAATTTTTGTCTCACTATTTCGGACCCGTTTTCATTTCCGCCATCCAGAAACACTGCCTTTACCATATAATATAGACCGATGAGGATTAATACTGAAAGAAAAAATAAACCTATACCCTTTAGCACAGACGGCTGAACTTTATCGCCTCCGTTATCTATCGACTTTAATTTTTTTACAGACGGAGGAACAGGTTCGGTTTCAGGTTTAATTTCTTTTGAAGTTGTTATTGGGTCGGGTTCCGGTGGTTTATCGGGAGTGATTCGTACTCGCTTTTTCCTGTTTGATTTTTCTACCGGTGGTTCTTCTGTTTTCTTTTGAACTTCTTTCTCCTCCGGCTCTTTTTTATCTTCCTTCTTTACTTCTTTTTCCGTTTCCTTTTTATCTTCACTCTTCGTTTCTTTTTCTGCAACCGATTTCTTTTCATCTGCTTTGTCTTCCTTTTTCTCTTTCTCCGGTTCCTTCTTTTCTTCGGTGGCAAACTTGGATTTATATTCTCCTCTTTTTGCCAGGTCATAATCTTTAATCACTTCAGCGGGATCTAGTTCCACTGCGTTTGCGTATTCCTTGATAAAGGCGCGTATGTATATTTCCTGCTGAAATGAAAAATCGCCGTTTTCAAGGTTCCTTAGGAAAACTTCGTTAATTCTTGTTTGTGCAGATATTTCGGGAAGGGAGATTTTAAGTTTTTCTCGTTGTAGCTTTAGATCGTTTGCAAAATCTTTGAGCATTTGATCAGGTCTATTATTATAATTTTTCGTAAATTATCTCATTTTTTATTAACTTTAAAGTAAGATTTTCGGTAGAAAGTTAAAAAATTGTAAATTTTTGCATAAAAATTAGCTGTTTACAATTTACTCTACACTGTTTATATTATTTGTAAATTGAAAATCGTCAATAATCACCTTATATTTCCACAAATTTATGTCCTTTGAAAACATAAAAGATAATTATTCCCGTTTAAAGAAAAGTATTAAAGACACGTGTGAAAAATGCGGGAGACACGAGGATGAGATAAAACTTGTTGCGATCAGCAAGACATTTCCCGCTAGCGACATAGCCGATCTGTATGAACTCGGTCACAGGGACTTCGGTGAAAATAAAGTTCAGGAGCTTGGTGAAAAAGAAAAAGAGTTAAGGGAAAAAGATATTTACTGGCACCTGGTCGGACATCTTCAGTCTAATAAAGTAAAGTTCATCGTAGATTACGTTAGCCTTATACATTCAGTGGACAGCATCAGGCTTGCCGATGAAATACAAAGACGCGCTTCTAAAGCAAGCAAGCTGATAGATATACTTGTCCAGGTTAATACCAGCGACGAGGAATCCAAATTCGGAATAGAACCGGGTGAAGTAAAAGTCCTCTGTGCTGAAATCGGAAAACTTGAGAATGTGAGACTGAGAGGCTTGATGACAATTGGAAAATTAACCGACGACGAAAAAGAAATACGGGAAAATTTCCGCACCTTGAAAAACCTCTTCAGCGAATTGAAGCCCTTGAATAAAGATTTTAAATACCTCTCTATGGGAATGACCTCGGATTACCGTATCGCCATAGAAGAGGGCTCTAATATGCTCCGTATTGGGAGCGCTATTTTTGGAGAAAGAGATTACAGTAACCAATAAAATTATAATGAACATTACATCAAAAGACATACGGAAAAGAGATTTTAAAAAGACCCTGCGCGGGTACGACCCAAACGAGGTGGATGCCTTTCTGGATACTATCAGCTCGCATTTTGAGAAGATGATGATTGAGAATAAAAATTATCAGGAAAGGATAAAAGCGCTCGAATCTGATGTCGAGGTCTATCGCGAAAATGAACAAACCCTGCAAAAAGCTATCGTCAAATCACAGGACCTTGCCGACGAGATAGTCTCTAACGCAAAGAAAAAAGCCGAACTCCTTAATAAGGAAGCCGAGCTGAATGTAAAAAACTATAAACAGAGCCTCGAAGAAGAAATAATAGGCAAAAAGCAGGAGCTCGAAGAAATAAAGCTCCGCAACGAAAGGCTTATCGAAGAAGTGAGAAACTTCATCGAAGAAAAACTTTCCGACTTCGAAGACTTCTTCAAAAGCCACAAGATCTACAAAATGGAGCTTACCTCCGACTTTAAATTCGACGATACCGAGAGAGAAGAGGAAGGAGAAGATATGGGCAGTAAGATAAAGCTTAGCCCCGGTAATCCGGTTAGCGGACCCCCCGAAAACCAGACAAAGCCGTTTGATGATAATTTCGAAGCTAAATAATGACGGAATCACCTCCTGTACAAGGTCACTCCCCTGCTCCGGCACTCGGCCCTGAATACGCCCTTGCGCTTGCTCACATACGCGCCGCTGTAACCGATGATTACCCGGTCGGGATCATACTCGGCACCGGCCTCGGCCGCCTGGTCGACCACATCGACATCGAACACTCGATCGACTACTCGTCCATCCCGTCCTTTCCCGTCCCTACATTGGAGTTTCACGGCGGAAAATTAATCTTTGGTAAGATCGCCAACAAAAATGTCGTCGTAATGTCGGGTAGATTTCATCACTATGAGGGATATGATCACGCAAAGATAACGTTTCCGGTGCACGTGATGAAGGAGCTCGGGGTGAAGGTATTAATTGTGTCGAATGTGAGCGGATCGCTGAATCCGAGCTACCGGAAGTCCGAGCTCATGGCAATCACATCGCATATAAATCTCCATCTCAATACGCCACTAAGAGGATTACCACTGCCGGTGAACACAGTGAATGAGAATCCGTACTCGCAGGAGATGGTGAACCTGCTGGCAAAGATCGCGCTGATAAACAACATCGAGCTAAAGCGCGGGACATATGTAACGGTAACGGGACCAAATCTCGAGACAAAAGCAGAATACAGAATGCTGAGAATGATCGGAGGAGACGTGGTGGGAATGTCGACAGTGCCGGAAATATTAATTGCGGGGAGGCTGGGGATGATGGTCGTAGGAATATCCATCATCACGGACGAGGGATATCCCGATACGCTGAAGCCCGCTTTTCTGAAAGAGATACTCGAAGCGGCGGCTATCGGCGAGCCAAAGCTAACATTACTCACATTAAAATTCATAGAACAACTCGTACTATAATGAGCGAACAAAGAAAACACGCAGTCTCTGCGGCGAAACACATTAAGAAAATGTACCCGGCAAATTTCAGTCCAAAGACCGCGCTGATAACGGAAGAGAATTTCAAGTTGGGTAACGATATAAAAGTAAAGGACAGTATTAATTATTCGGATATTCCTCCGCTACTGGAAACAAGCTGGGAAAGCGGTAAGGGAAAGATGATGTTTTGCAAAGCAGGGAAAGCGGACGTATTGGTGCTGAACGGAAGGTACCATTACTATGACGGAATCTCGATGGAAGACATCGGGCACGTAATCTATATTTTGAAAGAGCTGGGAATAAAGAAGATAGTCTCGATAGATGAGACGGGACATCTGCATCCGAGATTCGACTGCGGTGAGATAGCGCTTGTGCTGGATCACATTAACCTCATGGGAAGCAATCCTCTTATCGGGGAGAATGATGATGAGCTCGGAATTCGTTTTCCGGACATGAGCAACGCTTACGATGAAAAGCTCTTTAATAAGATCAAAGCAATATTAGTAAAGGGTGAAGTACCATTTCACGAATCGATATATGTAGGTATAACAGGACCGGCAAGCGAGACTGATGCCGAGGCAAGATTTTACAGACAGATACTAGGTGATGTGCTAGGGTACTCTCTAGTTCCAGAAAATATAACGGCGGTGCATGCCGGAATACAATTCGCAGGAATAGGTTTAATTACAAGAAACCTCGTAGCAGATGTAATGCTGGATGATACGCGCATACTCGAACAAAAGCGACGGGACAGAGATAAAAGTCTGTCAAAAGCACAGAAAATTCTTACTAAAGCATTAAAAAACATACTTGAGGCTATATAGGAATTTCATTTCAATAAAGCCAAGTATTTTATAATTTGTACGAACTCAACCTCATCGTTCCAATAGTGCTGGCAAAACCATTAAAAGGAACGAATTCTACACAAATTAGTATAAACGGTAACAATTTCTCAAACCAATGGTAAAAATGCTACTAAAAAACAGGATATTTTATTTGGGCTTAATGATATTTATGATCGCCGGGTTGCGCGCTAACGCGCAGAACCTTGCATCGGATACCGCACCAAAAACAAGCGACCCGAAGGTCGGTACGCAAAAATTCGAGGTAGAGACAGAGAGCATTACCGAAGCGGATGAAAGCATGGAGACGTATCTCCGCGACCAATTCCCGATAATATCGGACGAAGCGGTTTCCGACATAATAAACTCACGTGAATACAAAGTCGAAAGACAGATCGAAGCAATAGACACAGTAAGGCATGATACCATTTACCATTATAAATATTTCTATGAAGTAGGGAAAAATTACCTGGTGGATACGGCAAAGATAATGTGGGAGCTCAACATCCCGGAATTTCGTTCGAGGATCTACCAATTTTATAATGGCGATACGGTATTGATAGATACGTGGAATAACGTAGTTGGCAAAATAACCGACAAGACATACGCCGGTCATTTCGAGGCATATAAACTGAGGAATTGGCCCTCATGGAAAGATCCCGATCCAAAGAAAGCTCATTTGAACGCGACCCCCCCGGGACCGAACAACCCGCTGGGTCTATTCGTAGTTCACTACGATGAGAACTCACTGAGGTACTTTCACGGGACGAACAAGAACAAACTCGTATATAGCGAGATGAGAAACCTCTCTCACGGCTGTGTAAGGAATGACAACGACAACATCGCGAAGATGAAGGAGTTTATCATCAAGCGTGTCGTAAAAACCGACGACCTGAGCGGATGGCTGGACAGCAAAAAGTCCATGATATACATGATGAACGACCCAGATAAATTCCCGGTCGAGATATACTACAAGACCTTCGATATAAACTCCGATAGTTTTGGACCATACATAGAATTTTATAAAGATATCTATAACTACGAATCAGGAAAGATCGACACAAGGCTGAACGACCCATCAATGATAATACTCACTTCAAAAGAGAACATCATCGAGGAATTCAAAAAGGAATTCAATAAAGGTTTAACGGTCGAGGAGCTAAGCTTAGTTATAGACAAACTTTTGCCGAACAAGAAATACTACGAAAAGTATTATTTTGCAGATCTAAAGGAAAAGTATTTAAAGCAGTAATTTTTAGAAGCTCTCGTCGCGCCATTTAACTATCTTCCATTTATCGTCGGCAGTCGGACGGGCAAGCGTGAAATCGGCAAACCCCGCAAGGCTTATAATGTCATTGGCATTAAAGGTGACAGTAAGACTAAATCCCCTCTTTACAACGTAGTTTAAAGAATCTCCCGACTGGTAGATTATATTATTCCATATTACTTCGAGCCGCTGTGTATTATTGAATAATCCGTTTGTGGTTTTCATTTCGGTAGGTCTGTCCCAGCTCACATCGAAACCCGTCTCATAATCACGGTACGTAAAGATAAAGTTTTCGGCAAGCAGGTTGCCGTAAACAGTCGTGTCCTTAAAAGTGTATGAATACTGGAAATTCTGAAAGACTCCCTCGATAGTTTTTTGGTCGGTTAAAATGCTCGAAGGGGATGAAGTATCGAGTTTAGGCGAAAACAAATTATCACAGGATGAGATGCCCCCAACCATAATAATAAACAGCACAAACCATATTATGCCGTTCCTTTTATTCATTAATTAGCAAATCCTGCTTTTAAAACGCTCCATGTTGTATCGGTTGAATTATTTTTGAAGTCGTACCATTCCTGAATAGCCCAGAAATTATTCGCATTGGGTACGAGTATAAAACGGAGTTTTCCTTTAACCTGCTTTGCAACGGTCTCCCTGGTATGGTCGAACACCATAAGATAGTCCGCATCATAAACTGCGCTATCGAGCGTATTGAAAACCTGTTCATTAGACAGGAACAACGTAGATGTAGCCCCGGCATCTGTCAGCGAAAGCAAGTTAGTATAATAGGTTCTTTCTTTGTGAATGTCCCAGTTATTCAAGGTCGGATATTGTATAAGAGATTCGATGTCAGCATTGAACTTAAATTCAGCCGGCGCGTAACTCGTATCGACGAAACAGCTCATGTAATTATTGAGATTCTTTTCAGCGATGGCAAACTGGAGGTTTTGAATGACAATATCGTATGACGTTGGAGGAGTAAAATTAGACCTCGGATCTTCCGGAGGTTCGACGGCGCGTGTGCTGAAAATATCACAGCCTGCCAGAAAAACAAAAGCAAGTAATATTAGTATTTTATAGTTTCTGAGCAAAAAGTATTATCCTCTTCGATTCCTTTAAATTATAAGGATTTCCGAAATAATCACCGTATTTTTTGATTATCCTTAAATTAAAACTTTCAAACGCCCTTTTGAGTTCAGAAAAAGTGTATAATTTAAGCTGTTCTTTATATTTAAGTTCTTTTTTAGCCGACACTATCCTGATATTTTTTATCACAAAATCATCAACTATGCGCCTTCTTTGGTGCAGTATCTCGTCATCTATCTTCGTCCGGTTATAATGAACAATATTATTTATGAGGTAGTCCTTATTAAGAAAATCGAGGACGAACCAACCCTTCTTTCGGATCGAATCAGAAGCATTTTTTATGACAAGAAAATTTTCTTCATCATTATCGAAATAGCCGAAGCTGGTAAAAAGGTTGACAGCGAGATCGAACCTGCCTTTAAAATTATAATGTCTCATATCCTTTTTTACAAAGCTGACGTGAAGAGGTTTTTCATTAGCTTTTTTGCAAGCAATACGCGCCTCTTTAAGCAGGAATTCTGAAAGGTCGAGACCGGTCACTCTGTAGCCACGGCGGGCAAGTTCAAGCGAATGCCTCCCTGCTCCACAGGCAATATCCAGCACTTTGTCGTCTTTTTTTATGGGGATAGTTCTTTGAATGAGATTGATGAGATGACGCGCATCTTCATCGTTGCGGTGTTTGTATAGTTTAAGATAGAACTTACTTGAGAACCAATTTTTATACCACATAAAAAGTTTTTTGTAAACGTTAAGCGTTCACTCTTCCTTCGATAGCTTTCGCAAGCGTTACTTCGTCGGCAAACTCAAGGTCAGCTCCTATCGGAATACCCCTGGCAATCCTGGTTACCCTGATGCCGAGGGGTTTAAGGAGCTTGGTAATGTATAGCACGGTTGTCTCGCCCTCTACGTTTGGATTGAGGGCAAGGATAACCTCTTCCACATCCGGCACACCGTCTCCCCCCATTCTATGCAAAAGTTCTTTGATGCGGATGTCTGCCGGACCGATACCTTCAAGCGGAGAGATCCTGCCGTGAAGGACGTGATAAAGTCCTTTGTACTCGTTGGTCTTTTCTATCGCATAAACATCATGAGGCTCCTCGACAATACATATCGTCGTCCTGTCCCTGCGGTCGGATGAGCATATACGGCATCGTTCATCCTCGGTGATATTACAGCAGACATTGCAAAACTTAATAAGTCTTTTTGTATTCACGAGGGCATTGGCAAATTTTTCCACTTCGCTTTTAGGCTGTTTGATAATATACATAGCCAGACGCTGTGCGGTCTTTCTGCCGATCTGAGGGAGCTTTGAAAGTTCCTGTATCAGTTCCTCAAGGGAGTCAGACGAGTTTATCATAATAATTAAAATCCGGGAAGATTCAAGCCCGGTATATTCGGGAGCATTCCCGTTACTTTAGACATTTCTTCATTCGCCATTTTCTGGGCGCTTTCGAGAGCCTTATTCACAGCGGCGATCACGAGGTCTTCCAGCATTTCGGGCTCGTCGGGATTAACGATCTCTTTTTCGATCTCTATTTTCATGATCTGGTTCTTGCCGTTAGCAGTGACCTTTACCATACCGCCTCCGGATTCCTCGGTAACAGTCTTGTTTTCAAGCTCCTGCTGAATCTTATCCATCTCTTCCTGCATCTTTTTCATCTGCTTCATCATTCCCTGCATTTGTTTCGGATTCATTTTAATCTCCTTAGTTATATTAAATATTTAAAAATTTATTCCAAATTTTGAAAAGCTCCGCCTCCGCTATCGCATCCTCAGCAGCATAATCAGCTATTTTTTTGTATTCCCCGCTATTATATAGTTCGGTCACCTTATCGCCCTTTACTCCCCCATCCTTAGGGCTCCTTACACCGAGCCTTTTACAGTAAAAATCCAGAGAGAACTTCCTTCTCGCGCCGTGCGGTGAATGCCTGTTGAAAGTAAATTCTTTTAGCAGGTCGATATGATAATCGCGGAAAGTGAAGTCACTACCCTGCATGAAATTGAACGTAGGGCGAACACCCATCTCGAAGGATTTTAGCATCATGTACGGGCAATCAAACTCTCTGCCGTTAAAGGTAACGAACAGGTTATAATTCTTTGCAGCGATGATCTTCCAGAACTGCTCAACGATCTCTTTTTCCGTGCCCTGCACATAGGTCATGGAGTCACGTTCGGGTAAAAGCGCGGGATCTTTGTCGCAGTTAATCAACACACAACCTTTTTCGTCGTTGACATCCCACATTGATACGGCGACGAGCTTTGATGTGAAGGAATTAAAGACAAGCTCCTCGATTATCCTGACGCGCATGTCGTCATCTTTTGCATACTGGAGGAGGTATGTCTTCGTCTCCTCGTCAAAGAAGGTTTCGAAATCGTGCGCGGCAACTTCTATGTCAAAGACAAGTATTTTTCTTCTATCTATCTCTATCATCAAATCTCGAAAATTGTTTCAGCGTCGGCTTTGACGGATTCATAGGAAAAGAACGGTTCACCGAACTCCACGCCGATCTTAAAGCCATAGTGGCGGGCGCGGGCTTCGATCTCTTTATAGAATAATTCACTGCTTATCAATGTAACGGGTTCGTTTTGTTCGTAGCCGGGATTAAAGAATTGCGAGCCATAGGATTTTATTGCGTGCATTTTTATGTCGAAGGTGTCGGATATATCGAACACGAAGCTCACGGGTATATCATACGCCTGCGGGTAGTAATAGACTTTGTGCGGGCGGTGCGGGTCATTTCCATCGGCGATCTTTGCGAGGCCGGAGTAGAATGCGGCTTCACGTATGAGCTCGCTCGCGTGAATATGATCCGGGTGACGGTCACCGGGATAGGGCGCGAAGACGAGCGCGGGTTTATATTTTCTTATTACCGAGATTACCTTTAGGCGCGAGTCGGGATCGTTGGTGATGTTTCCGTCGCTGAGGGCGAGATTTTCGCGGATGGACGCGCCGAGTATTTCCGTTGCGGCGGCGGTCTCTTTTTCTCTTAATTCAGGATTTCCGCGAGAGCTAAGCTCGGCTTTAGTGAGGTCGATGATGCCGATCTTTTTGCCTGCTTTTACGAGCTTTGCGGCAGTACCGCCGCAGGTTAGCTCTACATCGTCAGGATGAGCGCCAAAGAATAATACGTCAAGTTTTTCGGTCAAACGTTAATTATAGATTTATATAAAGATATTGAGATATATATTAAATTAAATGATAAATGAAAAGCCCTTGCTTTCCGGTCAAGAAGCAAGGGCTAGCGGTAAAAATGGTAATATAAGGAGAAGTTAATTGCTGCTCTATTTTATAAGAACCATACGATTTACCAGTGAATTATTAGTAGTTTTCAAGACGTAGTAATATACACCGCTCGGGAGACCCGAAGCATCAAACTCGCGGGAATACTCTCCTTTGCTCAAGCGGTTATTTTCCAATACTCTTATCACCTGACCGAGCGAATTAAAGACGGTGAGCTTAACATCATCGCTTTCGGCAAGTGTAAAATTTATTTTTGTTGAAGGATTAAAAGGGTTGGGGTAGTTCCAGAGTTTATAATCCGCAACGCCATTAAATCCATTTCCAATATTTGTAAGAACAGGCGGATTTATCGTGCTATCGAGTACGTACCAGAGATAGTTAGACACGGGTACGCAATCCTGTTTATAATACCACCAAAAATATCCGCCGATATAATTAGGCGTAGTTATGTCCATGCTGTAGTATCTTCTGATGTAATCGGCTTTTCTATTATTATGGTGAGTACCGCATTCACCGATACCAAGCTTTGAATTCGGGAAAAGTACACTCAGGCTGTCAAACACCTCCTGCCAGTTAGGCTGGTAATTATTACAATCGTCCTCATAATATGACACGAGGAGGTAATCAACTCCCATCCTGATACTATCAGGAAGGCTCTCGTTCACCCAGCGGAACATTTCATTGCCGGCATTATCCCAGCATTCATGATTATAGTACAGGGTGAGCGCGGTTTTCTTACCGGCATTCTTTATAATAGAGTAAGCATTTCCGATCTTGCCAAGGACGCTGTTTATAGAGCCGAGCCATTCGCCGTTAACCTCATTGCCTATTTCCCAAATATCAACTTTATCACCCAATTCATTAAGATATTCATTCACCCTATTCTTAAACTGGTTTTGACTGTACTGGTTCATATAATAGCTATCAAGAATCTCACCCATTATATCCGCGACAGTATCTATTCTATTAACGGGTGCGGTATATTCAGCAGCCGGTATCCATTCATCAAATACAATTCTAACTGTAGGTCTGCGAGAAAGCTGGTGTAGCGAGTTGACGATATTATTAAGACCATTTACTGCGTCAACTGTCACACCGTACACTTTTGAACTGTCACCCGGCATCGACATCAGCGACTGTGAATACAAAAGAAATATTAAGCTGAGACATAAAGCAAATTTGCTTTTTCTCATTTTACAATTAGATTAAAGTGACCGGGACAGAAAGCCTGTCCCGGCTGAGCAATTTCTGATTAAAATTATTTGATAAGAACCATTCTCTTAGTTTCTACAAACTCCCCGGCTTTTATCCTGTAGAAGTATATCCCGCTCGGTACTGAAGAAGCATCGAATACATAATTGTATCTTCCTGCCTGCAGAGATGAATTAACAAGTACCGCTACCGACTGTCCGAGTGTATTGTAAACCGTTAGATTTACATCTGACCTTTCGGGAAGATCAAAGCTAATGCTTGTAGAAGGATTGAACGGGTTAGGATAATTCTGCATTAAGCCAAACCTGTCCGGAATTATCGAGGTGTTTACATTTAGTCCGGTTACGATCGAGGTCTGGAAGTTCCAAACCGGTGAATAGGGTCCTTCACCTGCTTCATTCTTAGCTCTTACTCTCCAGTAATACCAGGTAGAGTGTGAGAGAAGACCCGCAGGAATAGTAAAATTAGAAGCGAGAAGCCCCGCCGAATCGAGTTCAGGTGACGCAAATGAGCTATCGCTGGAGATCTCTATTCTGAATGACTCCGCTGAAGCTATATCGAGCCAATCGGTATCGAAAACCAGATTAAGACCCAGCGTTCCGCTCGGCGGTGATACAAGCACCGGTGCAGAAGGAAGCTCAACAGCCGTACGGAAGTGCCAAACGGGTGACCATTCTCCGCTTTCACAGAGACTTCTTCCCCTGACCCTCCAATAGTATGTAGTAGAGTTATCAAGCATTCCCGGAGGAACCGGGTAGCTAGTACCAGAGATCGTATCAGTACTTAATACAATGTTTGAGAAAGTAGAATCGTCTGCCAGCTGTAACTGATACTCAATCGAATTTTGAGCGGTGTTCCAGTCAAGCAAAGGAGTTAATGTAATATTAGTAGCATTATTAGCCGGAGCAGTCAGAGCAGTATTTCCGGGCGACGGCACAAGAGTAGTAAAGTTCCTGGTCGAAGACCACTGACCTGTCCCAACTTCATTGGTCGCCATAACACGCCAGTAATATTTTGTATTTAGTGCAAGCGTTCCATTTGGAACGTCATAATATGTATCGTTAATGTTATTTACATCTATCAAGGTTGTCGAAAAGTTAGAGCTTAGCGACAACTGTACTCTATAGAATGCTATCGGGTCGGGAACGGAATTCCAATCCAGCCTGACAGTCAATGATTGGCATGTAGAGTTGTTTCCCGGCGCAGTTTGTCCCGGCTGTGTCGGCAGAAGCCATCCGCCTGTGGTTGTACGTCTGATAGTACCAAAGTCACCCACGACTACCCCATGAGTAATACTCGTAAAGTGCACACCTCTAAGCCAATCGGATGTATTGCTGACCTGATTCTTAAAGTTTGCTCCGTTATCGGATGACCTTCTGATTGTACCATTATCACCAACGATGGTGCCTGTGTTCATATCTACAAAATGGATCCCGCTAAGCCACCTGGATGTACCGCTCGATTGGCTGGACCACGATGACCCTGCATTCGTCGATTTTCTCATTGCTCCAAGTTCCCCAGCAGAGAGACCTTTATCATTGCTCACAACAAATACCGCAAAGAGGTCACTGCTGGTACCGCTTGTTACGCTCGACCAGGAAGCACCGCCATTAGTCGTTCTGAGAGTTTTACCTGACAGACCGACTATTAAACCCGTATTAGCATTTTTAAAACCAAGTCCCATCAGGTTGATGTTGGTTCCGCTGGAAATTTGCGTCCACGAATTTCCTCCGTTCGTGGTTCTCATTATAATCCCGTACCAACCTGAAATAATACCCGTACTAGAACTCACAAAATAGATACCGTTCAAAACCGAAGCATTGATACCGGTATTGATCGTACTCCAGGAGTTTCCCCCATTCGTTGTTTTTAAAACCACACCACCGTCACCGGATGCAAAACCCGTATTTGAACTGGTGAAATAAACGGCATAAAGGTCAAAGAAAGTATTGCTGTTTTTAGAAACCCAGCTAGCTCCTCCGTCGGTAGTTTTTAGGATCGTACCGGCATGCCCAACAATAATACCAGTATTATCGTTGATCATGTAAACAGCATTAAGATTATTATTTGTACCGCTGGATTGAGTCATCCACCCGTAAGGAGGAGTCTGCGAAAAAGACTCAGTTACTAACGCGCATAGCAGAATAGTAATCACCAGCGCGGCTAGAAGTGATAGAAAGTATTTTGAGTTCATGGTTTACCCCACTTTTATTTAGTATTTAGCTTTTGCCAGAGCTAATGAGAGAGTAGGGAGATAAATTAGTAATTTTACTTATTTCAAATTCTATTTATTAGTAAAATTACTTTGACATGAATTTGAATAAAAAAAATAGCTTTGTCAAGAGGTAAAACGCGGAACTATGTAAAAACTCTAAACTTAGCTAACTAACTACACTGCAATGCCATAGCTCTAATACTATTTATTTACAAAAAACCGTTGGAATTTTTTTCTACTGAAAAAAAGTTCAAAAATCCTTATTTTATAATAAATTATGTAAGCAAATCAACATGACAAAAAAAGAAGACTGTATTTTTTGTAAGATCGTATCGGGAGAAGTACCTTCCTATAAGGTTTATGAGGACGAGAAATTCTTGGGCATACTGGATCTTTTTCCCGGTATGCGGGGCATGACCCTACTAATACCGAAGGAACATTATGACTCTTATATATTTGAGATGCCCGATGACGTGTATGTTGATTTTTTATTGAAGGCAAAAGAACTCGGAAAGAAAATAGATAAAGTACTCGGTGTCCAAAGAACAGCAATGGTAATGGAAGGTATGGGAGTAAATCACGCCCACATTAAGCTGTACCCGCTTCACGGACTGGATGAAGATTTTGCAGAGATAGTCGCAGAAGAGAGAAAATATTCCGATAAATACGAAGGCTACCTTAGCACCCTGATGGGACCCAAGGCTGAAGAAGAGGAATTGAAGGAGCTCCAAAAGCTATTTCTATAAAATTTCATTTCACTTATTTTTCCTTTTTTAATCCATTTAGACAGATCATAATTTAAACTGAAAATATATTGAGGTATAATCATATTGAAATAGAGCAGAGGTGGCAAAAGTACTGGGACGAAAACAAAACTTTCCGTACCCCATCCTTCGATGAACTGGACAAAGACAAGCCCAAATATTACGCGCTTGACATGTTTCCCTATCCCAGCGGTGACGGACTGCACGTAGGACACCCTGAGGGATATACGGCGACGGACATTATCGCTCGCTATAAGAAGATGAACGGGTTTAACGTAATGCACCCAATGGGGTGGGACGCATTCGGACTCCCGACGGAACAGTTCGCTCTAAAAACGGGAATACATCCGAGAATAAGGACGGAAGAGTGTATCGCAAGATTTAAAGCACAGCTTAAGTCGCTTGGATTTGCGTATGACTGGGACAGGCAGGTAAATACCTCTGACAGGGATTTTTATAAGTGGACACAATGGATTTTTTTAAAACTGTATAATTCATATTACGATACCAAAGAGAACAAAGCAAAACCGATATCGGAGCTTAAGATACCGGACGGTCTTAGCGAAGATGAAAAATACGAATATGTAAATTCACAGAGGCTTGCATATCTTGCGGACGGACCTGTCAACTGGTGCCAGGAGCTGGGAACGGTACTCGCCAATGAAGAAGTTGCCGAGCAGACTGAGAAAGGCTATACGGTTGTAAAGAGGTATATGAAACAGTGGAAACTTCGTATCACAAAATATGCCGACAGGCTGCTTCGCGACCTCGACAAAATAGACTGGCCGGAGAATATAAAAGAGATACAACGTAACTGGATCGGAAGAAGCGAAGGCGCGACGATAAGATTCACAATTAAAAGTGAGAATCTTAATGAGCCGGCGGAGGTGGAGGTATTCACAACACGCCCGGACACGGTATTCGGGGCTACGTATATGGTGCTTGCTCCGGAGCATCCGCTTGTGGAAAAGATAACGACCGGCGCGCATAAGACGGAAGTGGATAAGTACATAGAAGACGCTTCAAAAAAATCGGATATAGAGAGGACGGAGCTTTCAAAGGATAAGACGGGAGTATTTACGGGAGCGACTGCGGTGAATCCGGCTAACGGGGCGGAGATACCAGTGCTGATCTCGGATTATGTACTGATCAGCTACGGAACGGGAGCTATAATGAGCGTTCCGGCGCATGATGAGAGAGACATGGAGTTTGCGAAGAAGTTCAATCTCGAGATAGTTCCGGTGGTGGTGCCGGAGAATTTGAAGGAAAGCGCTTTCAAGAAGATAAAGGCGGAAGGTGTTGGCGAGCTGATAATTTCGGGCAGGGGTGTGAAGAATATTACTGAAGGAAATGCGGAGGAGCTGGAAGAGTACCTGGAGAAGGAGCGCCAGGGGGAAGTGTGTTTTACGGGAGAAGGTTATTCGATCAATTCGGGATTTTTGACGGGGCTTCCAACTGATGAGGCAAAGAAGAAGATAATATCATGGCTGGAAGAGAACGGGCTGGGCAAAGGAAGTGTGAATTATAAGTTGAGGGACTGGCTGTTCTCACGGCAGAGATACTGGGGGGAACCTTTCCCGGTGGTGCATTCGGAAGACGGAAAGTATTACGGGCTGAAAGAGAGCGATCTGCCTCTAGATCTGCCGGACGTGGAATCGTATCAGCCGACGGGAACGGGCGAGTCACCTCTCGCGGCGATACCGGACTGGGTGAACGTGGAGATAGACGGCAAGAAGATGCGGAGGGAGACCAACACAATGCCGCAGTTAGCGGGATCGAGCTGGTATTTCCTGAGATACCTGGACCCGAATGACGAGAAGGAATTTGTCGATATCGACAGGGAGAAGTACTGGATGCCGGTTGACGTGTACATCGGCGGTTCTGAGCATGCGGTAGGGCATTTATTGTATTCGAGGTTCTGGCAGAAGTTTTTATATGACCTGGGCTATGTAACGCACGAGGAGCCGTTCAAGAAGCTATTTAACCAGGGGATGGTGCTGGGCGAGGACGGCGCAAAGATGAGCAAGTCGCGCGGAAACGTTTTAAATCCGGATGATATAGTGAGAGACTACGGCGCGGATTCGATGAGGCTGTTCGAGATGTTCATGGGACCGCTGGAGACAGCGAAACCGTGGAGCATGGAGGGCATTGCGGGGATAAACAGGTTTTTGAACAGGGTGTGGAGACTCATAGTAGATGAGAATACGGGCGATATAAAAGCAAGCATTACAAACGATGAGCCGGACGAGAAGCAGTTAAAGATACTGCATCGTACTATAAAGAAAGTTACTACTGATATAGAGGACGGTGACATGAAATTTAACACATCTATCGCGCAGATGATGATATTCGTTAATGAGCTGAACAAGATGAAATCACTAAACAAGTCGGTTGTAGAAAATTTCGTGTTGCTGTTAGCTCCTTTCGCTCCGCATATATGTGAGGAACTATGGATGAGACTGGGAAATGAAAATTCTATCTCCACACAGCCGTGGCCAAAGTATGACGAAGCTCTTGCAAAAGCAGACAGCGTGGTAATAGCTCTCTCTGTAAATGGCAAGGTAAGAGATAAGCTCGAAATGGATGCGGACACCGACGAAAAGGCTCTGGAACAGGCAGCTCTCGATAACGAAAAAATAAAAAAGCACATCTACGGTAAGAATATCCTCAAGATAATCGTTGTGAAAAACCGGATGGTCAATATCGTTGTTAACTAATAACAGCCGGCATCCGCCGTCTTTTTTGTTTACCTCCCTCTGTTGATACTTGACAAATAGCTCATAATATTATAAGTTTATATTGGAGCTAAGGAAACGGAGAAACCTATCATGAAACGCAGGATCAGTATCATCGGCGCCCTGCTGTTTTTTCTTTCCACATCAGTATTTTCACAAAAATCAATTCCACAGCACGACGTATCATTTGTTAGAGAGCAGATAATGCTCGATTACAATGCGGTCTCGACATGGGTCCAGAATACGGGTACGTTTAACCAGGACATCAGGACAAACAATACGCCCGGATTCATGTTCCCAAGAGGATCCCACAGGTTTGCTATTTTCACGACGGGTATGAGCATCGGGGCTTTTATAAACGGTAGATTGCGATTAGCAACCGCATCCTGGGAGAGCGAATTTCAACCCGGCATCATAATAAATATAAACGGTGTCCCCACTCCATATACAGACAATACATTTAAACTATATAAGGTCAGTGAAGAGGACAACTGTCAGACAAACCCGGACTGGGCAAACTGGGGGTTGATGGTTCCTTACGGCGCACCATACACAGATGTCAACGGAAATCTCCAATACGATCCCTGTATCGACACTCCGGGCATACACGGCGCGGGGCAGACGATCTTTATTTGTCTAACAGACGGATTTCCTGAAAATCACAGTCAGTCAACAGGATTCTCCGGAGGAACAAAACCAATGAATTCCGAAGTGCGACTGACAGCATGGAGTTTCGGCGGTAAAGTTGCTCCTGTCCTAACAAATGACCAATACCTCAGATGGCAGATAATTAATAAGAACGACACGGCGTGGAATAAAACCCGGTTTAGTATTGTATGCGACCCGGATATTGGAGACGGAACTGATGATTATATCGGTTGTGATACTGTACGCCAGATGGCTTATGCATATAATTCCGATAACGTTGACGGTATTGGAACTCCTCCCAGCTATGGACAAAACCCGCCGGCAGTTGGAATGCGACTTCTACGAAGCGTAAAGAACAAAAAGTCTCTTGGCGCTGAGATCTACGGATGCACATCAATGTGTTATTTTGTAAGCAGTGCGGCGGGATGGCCCATATGTGAACAGGACCCCCAAGAACCGCTTGACGCATATAATTATATGGATGGTCTTAAAAAGGACGGTTCACACTGGGTAAATCCTTTGACATACCAGCAAACGAAATTTACATATCCGGGAAATCCTCTGGGATCAGGCTGGACAGAATTTACCGGAAAGGTGGATAACTGTGGGTCAGACAGCGGAGCTTTTGTACCTTCTCCCGGAGATGACAAAAGATTTGTCATAACAACAGGAAAGGACAATCTGACTTTGGAACCGGGCGATACGATGGATGTCATAATGACACAAATAATAGCTAAGGGGGCGAACAATCTTAATGCTGTAACAAAATTATTCTTATATAGTGATGCGACAAAGCAATTGTTCGATTATTTGTATATCGACGATAACCCAGCACTGGGCATCGAGCCAGTAGTGAATCCCAGTATTCCCTCCGGATTTTACCTGTCGGATAATTACCCGAACCCGTTTAATCCGGCTACAAGAATCAATTACGGTCTCCCAATTGATTTTAAGCTGGAGATAACGGTGTATGATGCCGTAGGCAACGAGGTTGCAAAATTATTCGATGGGATGCAACAAGCCGGGAATTATACATTAGAATTTAACGGGAATAATCTTGCGTCGGGGGTTTATTTTTTGAAGATGAAGTCGGGTGCATTTATTGTAACCAGAAAATTGATGTTACTAAAGTAAACTGATTCAAAAAAAAGAATGAGAAATAAAACATTAAATATTCTATTACTGTTTTACATGTTGTTTTTAGTATTCCCTACCTATGCCCAAAAGAGTATCACAGCCGGGAGCGACTTTTATTTTATCAAATCCCAAACTCTGTTCGATTATAATAACATTTCCACATGGATCCAGAACTCGGGTACATTTAACCAGGACATTAGAACTAACAACACACCCGGATTTATGTGGAAAAAAGGCTCAAATAGATTCGCTGTTTTTACTACCGGGCTAAGCATAGGCACATATATAGACGGAGCTTTAAGGCTTGCTACCGCTTCGTATAACGGTGAATACCAACCAGGTTATATCAGACTTCCGACCGGTCTTAAAAAACTAAGAGCCTATTCCGACAGCACATTCAAAATATATAAGGTAACGACCGGTGACAACTGCATAAATAACCCGGACTGGGCAAACTGGGGTTCGATGATTCCATACGGTGCCCCCTATATAGACGCAAACCTGAATTACCAGTATGATGCATGTATAGATACGC
This sequence comes from Ignavibacteriales bacterium, assembly GCA_020635255.1. Lineage (NCBI taxonomy): Bacteria > Pseudomonadati > Ignavibacteriota > Ignavibacteria > Ignavibacteriales > Ignavibacteriales bacterium. The sequence goes on along the minus strand of JACKAC010000001.1, from coordinate 313,184 downwards.
CCGGTGTGGCGGGGGCAGGACAGACACTCTTTGTATGTCTTACGGACGGCTTCCCGGAAAACCACTCTCAATCAGAGGGACTATCCGGCGGTACACGTCCTATAAACGCAGAGGTAAGATTGACGGCGTGGGCATTTAATAATGAATGTACTAACTTATTCAGAGATACTCAATTTTTCCGGTGGCAGATAATTAATAAGAACGATGTAAAGTGGGACAGCACAATATTCAGCCTCGTGTGTGATGTAGATCTGGGAGATGTGCAGGATGATTATATAGGTTGTGATACAATAAGGCAGATGGGATACTGTTATAATTCGGATGATGATGATGGTGGCATGTTCTATGGATCTTATGGATTAAATCCACCTGCAGTTGGTATGAGAATCTTACGGAGTGTAAGAAATAAGCGATCCAATAATGCAGAGAATTTTGGTATGAGCAGTTTTGTATTTTTTACCGGCACCGGCTCAGGAGGTGTCATATGTGAACAGGATCCACAGCAACCTTTGGAAGCTTACGACTTTATGAAAGGATTAAAGAAAGACGGCTCATCGTACCTGGTACCCACAACATTACAACCAACTAAATTCGTGTACCCGGGAAATCCGGAAACCTTTACAGGATGGTCCGAAAGAGGGACAGACGGGATCGACTCTTTAGCAAAAGTAAACAACTGTGAAAGTTATGCTGGTGATGTATCAGTATCTCCCCCAGGCGACAGGCGGTTTATAATCTCAACAGGCAGACCAAATCTCACAATTAACAAGCTCGATACTATGGAGATCATAATGACACAGCTTATAACAAAAGGTAATGATAACTTCGACGCGGTAAAAAAATTAAAATCTAACAGTGATCTGGTGAGAAATCTTTTCACTGTATTTTACAATGATGACAACCCTGTTATAAGCCATTACCCGATTAATTCCAATCCCTTACCAACCGGATTTTATCTGTCGGACAATTATCCTAACCCGTTTAATCCGGCTACAAGAATCAATTACGGTCTCCCAATTGATTTTAAGCTGGAGATAACGGTGTATGATGCCGTAGGCAACGAGGTTGCAAAATTATTCGATGGGATGCAACAAGCCGGGAATTATACATTAGAATTTAACGGGAATAATCTTGCGTCGGGGGTTTATTTTTTGAAGATGAAGTCGGGCGCATTTATTGTAACCAGAAAATTGATGTTACTAAAGTGAAGAATATAGGAATATACATCAGCATTTTTATAACATTGTCCGGGATGAATACAGCTTTTGGACAGTATCAGGGAGTCTTCGAATCAAAACAGATGAAACTAGATGGTTTGAATATCAGCACACTTATATCAAACCGGGGAATTTTTAATCAGGATATTACTATGAATAATTTTCCCGGGCTAGAATGGCCTAAAGGGGGTATGAAATATGCATTATTTACTTCCGGAATTACAATAGCAACATATATCAACAATAGCCTGAAAATGGCAAGTAATTCATGGACAGGTGAATACAGACCGGGGTATATTCAGCATGAAAACGGTACACCAACTCCATTCACCGATGAACGATTCAGAATATATAAAATTACTAAAAATGATAATTGTAATAATAGTACAGACTGGATCGAGTGGGAAAAAATGATCCCTTTTGGTGCGCCCTACACAGACAGAAATAATAACTGTAGTTACGAACCATGCATAGATATACCCGGTGTAGAACACTCTTATCAAACCGTCTTTGTACACCTCACCGACGGATTTATCGAGAGTCATACCGCAAGCGAAGGGTTTGGCGGAGGGACTTCGCCTGTTTTCGCTGAAATGATTATCACTGCTTGGACATATTGGGAGCTGCGAGACGTGCAATATTTTAAGTTTACAATTATTAATAAAAATGATACACCCTGGACAAAAACGAGAATTGCCCTAATGTCCGATACCGATCTTGGTGATGCTTCGGATGATTTTATAGGATGCGATACTTTAATGAATCTTGGAATTTCTTATAATTCCGATAACTATGATGGCTTTGGAGGTATAATTTCGTATGGACTGAATCCTCCATCTTCCGGACAAAGGATCCTTAAAGCCAAACTCAATGATGTGAATTATTCTAAATTACTTACTTCGTTTATAAGGATGAACAATACAGGAAGCGGACAGATCACATGTGAAAGGGAACCAGCCAACCTTATTGAAGCGGTTAACTTCATGAACGGATTAAAAAATGACAGTACTCCATTTCTTAATCCGACAACATTTCAGCCGGTAAAGTTAATCTACCCGGGGGACCCCGATCTTTTTACAGGCTGGTCAGAGAGAGGCACTGACGGAGATTCTTCTATTGGGAATGTATTAAACTGCAACGGTAATTTGACCGGACAGGTTGCACCGGGTATTCCGGCTAATAAAAGATATGTAATGGGAATCGGTCCCTTTGGATTTAACATGAACCCAATGGATACATTAACAATTTATATGTCACAGATGGTTGCCAAAGGATCAAACAATTTTAACGCCGTAACAAAACTAAAACAGTTGAGTGACCAGTCTCAAAGAGTTTTTGATTACTTTTATAATGAAGATTACTGTGAAGCCAGCAATATTATCTCAATTCCGCCGACAGGATTTTATCTGTCGGATAACTATCCTAACCCGTTTAATCCGGCCACAAGAATTAATTACGGTCTCCCAATTGATTTTAAGCTGGAGATAACGGTATATGACATTGCTGGCAATGAAGTTGCAAAATTATTCGATGGGGTGCAAAAAGCCGGGAATTATACATTAGAATTTAATGGCAAAAACCTCGCATCAGGCATATATTTTCTAAAAATGAAGTCAGGGGCCTTTATTGTCACGCGCAAAATGATGCTTTTGAAGTGAATGGAGCGATAGATTTCCGGTTCTTCAGAGTAAAAGTAGGAATGTTAAAATAATAATTAAGCGATGATAATTTTTGGTATTGACAATATCTTAGATAGAAGTAATATTGTCATAAAGACAAAGGACGACAAAATTGCAAGAATCGGAAATCTTACAAAAACTCCAGGAGCTTGGCTTTAAGGAATACGAATCACGAATATTTCTCGTTCTTTTAAAGGGTTCTTGTCTTAGTGCAACAGAGATCGCAAAGAAAGCTAAGATACACAGAACGGCAGTATATGACATATTAAAAAAGTTTGCTCAAAAAGGTTACTGCAACGAAATAGAGACAAACACAATATTAAAGTACGAGATCATAGATCCGAAGATAATTCTCTATAAGATAGAGGAGGATTTTCAAAATGAAAACAGGGAAAAAATATCTAAACTCAAAGATACCTTTAAGGATCTCCAGCCCCTTTTCAAATCGGATCATGACAAAGATGCCGATACCAGTGTAAACATCGAGTTAATACGAGGTTTTAACAGACAGCGACACACAAAGTTTATAGAGCTGTTTAAGCAGGCAAAGAAGGAAATATTTTTTATGATACGATTAGAAGGACAGATCACGGATGAAATGGATGAGATGGCAATAAAGTTCTTTGAAAAAGGCGGAGTCGTAAAATCCATCTACGAAGCAAGCCTTAAGTTTAAGATCATAAGAAACGACAATAATTTTAAAAGCGAGGTCACACTAGATGACCTAATAGAACTATGTGAAGGATATGAAAAAGGCGGTGAGAACGTAAAGATCTCGACGATGGAAATTCCCAACATGACCATATTCGACCGTGAGATAGTATTTATAAACATAGAGGATAAAAACGTACCCCGTCATAACCGTTCTGACATAATAATAAAGAACGAAGAGTTCGCTCACAGGATGATAGACCTGTTCGACAGCTACTGGGAAAAGGCATTTACGACAAGCGAATTGAAAAAGATCTACAATAACAAAGATTCAAAATCCTTTACAGTTAAATAAGCCACATGGAGGGTGCAATGGCTAAAATAAAACAAAATATCACATTAGGCGTATTAATTGCGCTAATATCCGTGACCACAGCGTACTCGTCGGTTGACATTCCACTGCTGGAAGGAACAATCTACAGTTCCCAGACAAATCAGCCGGTACGCAGCGGGCATGTAGAAATACTGGATTTTAACATGAATCCGCCTCAAGTTCTTTACTTAGGCGCGATCTCTACTTATGGTACATACAGTTTAACGAATTTAACATTTAACGAATTGGACGGGATAAGGATAATGGCTTATCCGAGCGATATATCATGGGATAAATTTAGTAATCTCGACGGTGGAAGTACGCCCCCTCCCCCCGGCAATAATCCCGGATCGAACGGACCGGTAAATATCCAGGAAGCCCAGGTAATAGATAATATATACACGCTGGATATATTCGTAGACTGGATCGAAAAGGCTAAGTCGTTTGAACTTCAGCAAAATTTTCCGAATCCATTCAATCCAAAGACTGTAATAAGCTTTGGTATCCCGGTTGCTACGAATGTAACGCTCAAAGTGTATGATATGAGCGGAAAGGAAATAGCGACACTGTTTAATAATGAATTTTTATCCGAAGGCTTAAGGAGGGTCGAATTTGATGGCTCAAATCTGGCAAGCGGAATATATTTTTACTCGATAATAACGAGTGAGTTCTCTGATATAAAGAAAATGATCTTAGTAAAATAAACTTTAAACTTATAAACCTTTTTTTTACCAAAAAAAGAAGGCTGTAAGGATAAAAGCAGAGATTTGGTTATCTAAAAGTCTAGAAATTGCGCCCTCAATACTAGACCAAACTTAAAAATCTTGCCTAACTTACAGCCTCTTAAAATAGGAGAGACAAAAATGAGACACCCAAAAATTCTCTCCAAAGGATTTTTGTCAGTTATTATTGTAATAATTTCCTATCTATTTGTCAATTCATCTTCTTATGCTCAAACTACGGGAAGTATAGGAGGAACTGTAATTGACGCCAATGATAACACACCTTTGGAAGGCGCCATAGTCAGGATAGTCGGGACCAATAAGGCTACCCAGACCAACGAAAATGGCGAATATAGAATAATTAACGTAGATGTCGGAACTTACAGCGTTCAGGCCGATTATATTGGGTACGATAGTATAATCGTGCAAAATATAAAGGTCTCTGTTGATAAGGTCGCGAATGTCGACTTCAGAATGGGTGAAGTAGGCGGTTTAGTCATTGAAGGAGGCGATATTATCGCCCAGCGAAGCGCCCTCGACGTCACCCAGACAGGTTCGATCGTAACCGGTGAACAGATAGAGAATAGAGGAACGAGAGGTATCCAGAATATTGCAGCCCAGACATCAGGTGTTGTAACCGATGAAAGAGGTCAGAACATCAATGTCAGAGGTCTGCGTTCAAACGAAAACCAGGTTATCATAGACGGTGTTTCTACGACGAACCCCGTAAATGGTAATTCAACAGGTTATGTACCCAACAGCCTTTTGCAGGAGATCGCGGTATTGACCGGTGGATTTGGTGCTGAATACGGAAATGCTCTCGGCGGACAGATAAACGTTACGACGAGGAGCGGGTCAAGCAGTTATTCAGGATCGATCGAAGCAATAACAGATGAATTTAACGGAAGCTGGGATAACACCACCGCACAGGGATACAATCTTTATAATGTGTCTTTTGGCGGTCCGTTAATTCCTTCAAAGAACCTGGCATCGGTAATAAACTTTTACACTTCTGTAGAGCGGCAGTATCTTAAAGTCAGGGGACCAAGCTGGATAGCCGATCAGTTATTCGAAGACGGTATCATTCCTAACTACAGCCAGCAAATCTGGAACTACAGCGGAAGACTTACATTCGACCTTCTTTCATTAAAGAACGGTCCGCCCATCACATTAAAGATGGGAGCACTGGTAACCGATAACCACCAGAGAAATTTTGTACAAAGTTATCTTAAGAAAAATTCAAGCAGGAATCCATTACAGCTTATTAGGGATAACCAGTATTACGCTAGGATCTCACACCAAATATCGGATAATTTCTTCTATGAACTACAGGGAAATTATTACAATTCAATAGACGAAACCGGTGATGCATGGTTCCTCTCAGATTGGTTTGCATACGGTGACACTTTAAGCAACCCGGGTTTGACAGTACAGGGTAACGTACTTGGTGACGATGAATCGACAGGAAACGTATTCAGGAAATATGGACGAGTATTCAATCAATACGACAAGAAGGAACTTAATTACCTTGGCGGAAAGCTAGATGCTTCGTTAAACCTCTTAACCAAAAAGACCGGTAAGCATGAACTTAAGTTTGGCGGTGAGTACAGATACCACACACTTAAGAAAGTATTTTTAAATCCAGCCGGTGTAGCAAACAACCCGATAGACCCGAATACAGGACAGCTTGCAGTAAAGCCGGAAGATCTATGGTTCGGACGAAACGTACTGCTAAACTCATATGGATATGACATTCGCGATCAATACGGCAACCAGATTGTATCTGATGAAGATATTAACTCAAAGCATCCAATCATTGGAGCTGCTTACCTAAGAGATAAAATAGATTTCGGTGACTTCCTGGTTAATGTTGGCTTACGTATGGATTACCTAGACGTTAATACAGATGTAATAAAGGATCCTTATGATCTTATAGGAGCAGACGGTCAGCTCCTAAGCTCAGACGACTATGAACAAAGCTCTGCGGACATTAATATCAGCCCAAGGCTTGGATTCTCATTCCCGATCACCGATAAGACAGTATTTATAGCAAATTATGGCAAATTCGTTCAAATGCCACCTTTAGATTTCTTATACATTAATAAACTTGCATTCCAGAAATTCTTCTCAAACTCAGTACAGAACGTTGTTGAAAACTCATCACTGCAACCTGAAAAACTGACATCTTATGAAGTCGGTTTTAAACAGCAGGTAGGTGACATAGTAAATTTCGGCGCAACGGTTTATTATAGAGAAACAACCGACCAGATCGGAATAACAAGAATAGCCGGATCGGCAACCGTACCTTCCGGTTATGCTCTTTACTACAATTCCGACTTTAGTATTTCAAGAGGTATCGATTTTTATCTAAGTATGAGAAGAACTAACAGGCTCTCAGTAGATATTGCTTATACACTTCTTTATGCATCAGGTGTAGGATCAGATCCAAATACTAAGTTCGCACTCGCAAATAACCAGACAGGTGAACTTCCGGTATTTGAATTCCCGCTCGATTATGACCAAAGACATACCGGAATCATTAATGCTGATTACAGATTTGGATCGGATGACGTACCTAAAGGATTCTGGGGAGGAGTTCTTTCAAACCTGGGTCTAAACACACTATTTAGCTTTAATAGCGGAAGACCATATACTTCAAGGGACCTTCCAAAGGGAGCTTTCCTCGATGACGGCAATGCAGTATCAACAAAGAATGAAGTGTATACCGGATGGAATCTAAGACTCGACATGAGACTGGATAAGACTGTGAACATTTGGAAAACATCCTGGAATTTCTATATCTACGCTTTGAACGTACTTAACAGCGAATTAGTTAACAGCGTCTATGGTGCAACAGGAAGTCCCTATGATAACGGATACCTGCAAACACCAACAGGAAGTATTCAAAGCGAAGTTTACAAAGAGAATTTCTATGAAAGGATAAAGACAGTGACTAACTGGGGAACGCCAAGACAGATCAGGTTCGGATTGAAAGTCAGTTTCTAAAACACAAAACATCACGAAAAATGAGACACAGAATTATAATAATAATATTGCTAATGCTCCTGAGCGCGGGGGTGATCGAATCAAAACCCCGCGTAAGGATCATCGGCGCGGATGATCCTTATAAACTGACACAAGGTGATAATCCGAACTCGTTCATTAAGTCACAAACGCGTTTCGATCCCAATAATGTAGATACGTGGATTCAAAACTCGGGTACTTTTGATCAGGATATAAGGACAAATAATACACCGGGATTTATGTATCCCAAAGGTTCTAATCGATTTGCGATATTTACAGCAGGGCTATCTATAGGAACTTACATTGAAGGTTCACTTAGACTTGCAACAGCCTCATATAACGGTGAGTACCAGCCGGGATATATTGATAACGGTACCCCGGTTTCATCTGACATTTTCAAAATATACAGGGTCTATGATACTGATGTACCAGGTGTAAACCCGGATTATGACAACTGGGGACTAATGGTTCCTTTCGGAGCACCGTATGTAGATGTAAATCAGAATGGTACCTACGACCCGGGAACAGACAGACCGGGGATCAAAGATGCAACCCAAACTATGTTTGTCTGTTTGACAGATGCATTTCCAGAAAATCATTCTCAAAGTGAAGGATTTTCCGGCGGTACTACTCCTATAAACGCACAGGTACAATTGACTCTCTGGGCATATAATACTCAGGGGCTTGAAAACCTGCAGTTCGTCAATTGGGTAGTTATTAATAAAGGCAGTAAGGCATGGAATCAAACACATTTTAGTGTTGTAGTAGATCCTGACCTTGGTGATGCCCAGGATGACTACATTGGATGCGATACTGCAATTGTTCAAAGGAAAGTAAACGACTTTGCATATTGCTACAATTCGGATAATGTTGATGGTACCGGAGCACCGCCTACCTATGGACAAAATCCTCCTGCTTCAGGCATGGATTTCTTTAAAAGTCCTGAAATATTCACAGGGAATCCATCAGACTCAGTTGTGTTTTACGATCCTCCGGGATCACCCAACAAAAGGGTTAAAACAGGCTGGAGACTTCTAGGGCTAACATCATTTATGTACTTTACAAATACCGGCTCAGGAGGAGCTACATGTGAGCAGGATCCTCAACAACCGATCGAAGCATATAACTATATGACCGGTATTAAAAAGGACGGAAGTCCTTACCTGTACCCGTCTAATTTACAGGCAACAAAATACTGCTATGCGGGAGATCCCGAAACAGGAGCAGGCTGGACAGAAATAACAGGCGTAAACAATACACCATCGCAAGCATATGTAAACAACTGCGGCGGTACAACCGGTACGGTATCGGTAAGTCCTCCCGGAGATAGAAGATTTATCTTTAACTCCGGCGATGCAAACTTTACAATAAACCCAAACGATACACAGAGAATTGTATTAGCCCAGTTCGTTCAAAAAGGCTCCAACAACCTGAACGCAGTAACTAAATTGAGAGAACTGGATCAGGTGGCTCAGAATCTTTTTAATGCTAACTTCAAAGTTAATCCTCCTCCACCATTACCGGTTGTAGATTACAGTATTCAACAGGCAAGTGACATCGGTACATGCAATATTACGCTTTCATGGGGAGATACTTCCGAGATGTATAGAATACTTGACACCTTGTTACAACCGGCAGCTGACAGCAGTTATCTCGTTTTCCAGGGATATGAGATCTATGAAGTGAATAGATCGGCAACAAGCTATCCGGATTTTACGGATCCAAGTACATTGTTTACGGACAATGTTTCACTACTTGCTATCTATGATAAGACCGATAATATTGGTACTATTCTGGATACTATTGAAGTAACTGCCGGCGACACTACAATAAAGAGTATTATACCTGTAGTCCCTCCGTATGGTTTTGCGGCGCCGGATGGATTCCCAAATGGCGGTATCAACCGGTCAATAACTATTTCAAAGACCAACTTCCCTGATGAGAATGGAGGAAGATCTGATCTGATATATGGAAACACATATAAATTTGCAGTTATAGCATATGCAAACAGAACTCATCCGACAAATTCGAGCCAGAGGACGATAATAACAAACTCGATCCTAAGCGCAATAATCACGATAACACCGGAAGCCCCTGTTGCGGGAACGGAATATACACTTCAAAACTCCGACACAATAAATACGAACAGACGCGACCTTGGTGTAATACCTGTTGTCGTAAATCAACAGCAATTGATCACAGCACAGTATAAGGTTCTGTACAGAGCGCCTGATACGACCTATAATGTCCTTAGAAGCGTCAATAATGGTACATCATACGATACGCTGAAAACCAATCTTAAATACACATCAGGTTCAGCGCAGGATTCAGCAAGGATATTTGACGGTGTATTGATCGAAGCTAAAAAGATAAAGAGCTACAATACCGGCGTCATCAGAGACCTAGTCGATGAGACAGGTACAATGCTTTCACCGGACAGTATCCAGACCCGAAGGAATGGATGGGATTACTCACCTTCGGCAAACAGAAACCTCGAAGGAAGTAAATTTATATATAGCCCGGACAGACCGTTCCAGTCACGAATGATGAGCCTGTCCTGGCCGACACAAACTACATTTAACGGTCAGCCCTCTACAATAAAGGCTAACCAAACCAGGAATATAGAGATAGAATTTACAGGACCCGGTAACGGACAAAAAGCTTACAGGTACCTGGATACCTCTGCAACTCAGAACATTTTCCTTATTTATCAGGATTTTGTGGATGTTCCTTTCAAAGTCTATGAAGTAGATCCAACTGACAGCTCCGGAACCGGCAGAAGACAGGTAAACGTTGCATTCGTCGTATCTAATGACGTAAGTCCTGCACCGGCAGGATGGGAACCTTCTGCCGATACACTGGGCGGCAAGCTTGTAACATACATTATGAAATCCGATTACAGCTCGACTCCGGATCCATTCTACACAACGAAAAATCTTTATCTGCAGCAGCAACAGATCGACATTATGTTTGTCTGGGCGCCGAAGTTGATCAATGCAGGTGGTTCTGCATACGTAACCGGTGATAAATTCACCATCTACCCATATACAATAACGGAACCGAATATCGATCCGGGGTATCCGCTGTATTACGAATTTTCAACAATCAAGCCTGTCGTAGGAAACAACGAGCTTGCCTCGACAAGGAATGATCTCGAAAAGATAAATATAGTTCCGAATCCGTTCTACGCTTTCAATTCATTACAGACAAATTTAATTAACAGGTTTGTAACGTTTAGAAGGCTTCCGGAACAATGTACAATAAAGATATATACCCTTAACGGCGATCTGATAAGAACGCTTAATAAGGACGATCAGAGTTCAACGATGCAATATGACCTAAAGAATTTTGATAACGTACCAATATCGTCAGGAATGTATATAGCGCTTGTGGAGGCACCCGGCATAGGTAACCGTGTATTGAAATTCGCTGTGATGACGGCTCAAGAGAGAATCGACTTTTAAATAAGTAAACCGGGAATGTCCGTTTAGTGGACATTCCCAAAACTTAAAAGGAATAGAAAAATGAAAATCGCATATATTAAATACATACTACTAATAGCAGTCGTAATAATAATACAGACTGCCGGGAAAGAAGCTGATGCAGGACCAAGGACAAAACTTGGTACCTTGGCTGCACCCGAGTTGCTTATTCCGGTCGGTTCTATAGGTACTTCCCTTCAAGGATCAAACCTTGCGAGCGTTTCAGGAATAGAAGCGATGTACTGGAATCCAGCCGGACTGACTCAGCTGAATTCAGAGACCGGAGAAGTAATGTTCTCCCACATGAATTACATAGCAGATATTAATATGGAATATTTTGCAGGCGTTGTAAAGGTTGGAAATCTTGGTTTTATAGGGGCATCTGTCAGGGCATTGAATTTTGGCGACCCTATTGAAATTACGACAGAACAAAGTCCGGAAGGAACCGGAGCAACATACTCCCCTACTTATATTGTAGGAAATTTAAGCTTTGCAAGAGCAATGACCGATAAGATCATGCTTGGTACCAATGTAAAGCTGATAAATGAAAGCATAGCTGACGTAAGCGCTACCGGAGTAGCATTCGACTTTGGTATTCAATACATAGCCGGAAGCAGTGGATTAAGATTTGGAATTGCTCTTAAGAACCTCGGACCGAGAATGAAATTTGACGGACCGGGACTGGATAGGACTTTTATCGAAAATGGGGTAACTGTTGTACGAAGGGTTACTCTGCAGGAATTCGAACTTCCGACAAACCTTGAGATCGGACTATCATACTCGACCCAATTCGGCAAAAATAATAATATATCAGTCTCCAGCACTTTCCAAAACTCGACATTCACTAGTGATGAGTATAAGTTAGGATTGGAATACAACTATAATAATAATTTCTTTCTGCGCGGGGCAGGCGTTTACTACCCTCAAAAGGAAGGCGATGAAGCACTTTTCGGTCCTTCTTTTGGAGCAGGACTAAAATATCCGTTCGGAAGAATTTCATTAGGATTCGATTATGCATATAGAATAGTGAACGAAGACGGATTTAATTCAACAAACCAATACTTCACTTTGAATGTTGGTTTCTAAAACTTGAAGCGGCACCAATCCCGGGTTAATCACCCGGGATATATATTACTCCTTTAATTTATTAACTCCTTTCATCTCACTCTCTCAAGGCGGGTACCGAGCCCGCCTTCTTTATTTTACTAAATTATATAATTGATTTTCAACAACATAATGCACACCAAAAAATTCTCTTGACAAATTAATTAGAATATGTAATATTGTACTAACTACCAGTTACAACAATTTTGATGGATATTCTCACCAAATTAAGAACTCTAGGTTTAAAAGAATACGAATCGAAAGTTTTTCTGGTACTTCTAAAAGGGTCGCTAATGAGTGCATCGGAGATTGCAAAGAAATCCAATGTTCCGAGGCCCAAGGTGTATGAAGTACTGAGAAGCTTTGTCGAGCGCGGCTATTGCAACGAGATCGAGACCAATTCCATTATGATGTTTCAGCTGATCGATCCTGTGATCATTGCCGATAAAATGGAAAAGGAACTCCACTCGAACTACAAAAAGAATCTCGAAGGAATAAAAGATTCTTTTGAAGAGCTAAAACCTTTATATAAAACTGAAGAGGATGACGAAAGCAAAATTACAAACATCGAAGTCGTACGAGGATTTAATCAACACAGGCATACAAAGTTTATTGAACTTTTTAAAAAGGCGAAAAAAGAAATACACTTTATGATACGGTTAGAAGGTTATGTCTCGGACGAAATAGACGCGATAGCAAAGAAGTTCTTTAAAAACGGAGGCAAGATACATTCGTTGTACGAAGCCAGCTATAATTTCAGAGTGAAAAAGGACGGACAGTGGTCAAATGTAGACATTGGTGATCTGATCAGCATCTGCAGGAAGTTCGAATCATACGGAGAAGACCTGAGGATATCCGAAACCCGCTTACCTAACATGACCATATTCGACAGGGAAACGGTCTTCCTTAATGTGCAGGACAAAACAATACCC